>JBKGYI010000040.1:0-8343 GCA_046546195.1 bacterium
GTAGATTACGAAAAAGTATTGGCTGCGGTCCGTTTTCTTTCCGAATTTATCCCTGAATTTATAAAACTGCCAGAAATACCCCCGAACTGAAGCAATTCCTCCAGCCGGCAGCAGAATAAAAAACCTCAAAAAGCGGTTACTTCCTATCCGGCAGATATCTGAGTATTTTCAATATCAACATTCAGCGGTACCTATATCCAGATATCCAGATATTTAGATATCTGGATATCTGGAGGAATGGGGTGGTTTTGATGTGTTGGGTCTGAGTTTTGCGAGCGAAGCGCAGCGGCAGTAAATAAAACCACCCGTTGCTTGGACTGCGACTGGAGATCCTGGTGTAGGGTTGATTTGTTTTATCCGGTTCTGTTAAGTCCGATAAAATTAAATTTCTGTTATAATTAAAGGTAAGTTTGTTTTCAAACCCCTGCTCAACTGTAGCCGGGTTTTGGGGAGTGGGTTTGAGGGTATAAATTTATTCATGGTGTGATAAATATGGTTGATATTGCTAATTTGCCGGGAAAACGGTTTTCCGCTGCCGCTGCCAGTTATGATCGCCACAGTGAACTGCAAAGCAGAGTGGCGCGACGGTTGCTTGATTTTATTCCGGCTGGTAAGGACTATGATTCTATCCTGGAGATAGGCTGTGGAACCGGTATTTATACGAAAATGCTGCTGGAACGTTTTAGTGGCGGCCGGGTGCGGGCGCTTGATATTTCAGCAAGAATGATTGAACGGGCCAGAAAAAAAATTGATTCTGAAAATGTAAACTGGCTGGTAGAAAACGCCCTTTCGGTGCGGCTGGTTGAACCGGTTGGACTGATTACCGGCAGCGCTGTTGTTCACTGGGTCAAGCCGCTTGCGCAACTATTTAATAATCTGTTTAAACAGTTAAAATCCGGTGGAGAGCTGATTATAAACGTTATGCTGGCCGATACGCTGAAAGAGTTGCATACCACCCGTGAGCTTGTTGCCCCGGATAAATTTACCGCGCCGCCGCTGCCGCAGTTGCCCGAAGTTATTGCAGCAATAAAAAACAGCGGGTTTGACATCGAAAAAACCAAAAAAGTAGAGCTGAAGCAGAACTACCGCAGCGGTTTTTCCTTTTTGAAAGCTTTGAACGAGCAGGGGGTAACCGCCGGTCCGGCAGCGGAGCTGAAACCGCTTAATTTTTCAGAGATAAAACAACTGGCGAGTCTCTACGATAACAATTTTTCCGATAACGGCAGGGTATACGCCAGTTATGAAGTGCTGTTTTTGAGAGCGAAAAAACGATGACCCCGCAAGGTTTTTTTGTTACCGCCACCGATACCGGTGTTGGCAAGACAGTGTTTACCGCCCTGGCAGTGGCGGCTTTGCGTTCAAAAGGGGTTGATTGTCTGCCGGTAAAGCCGGTTCAGACCGGATGTGAGCCGGAAGAAATAGCTCCTGATCTTGATTTTTCACTGCGGGCAAATAATCTGCACCCTCCAGCAGAACTGTTAAAAATGCTCTGCCCAGTTAGCTATCGTGCTCCTGCTTCGCCCCACCTGGCTTCGGAACTGGAGGGAATGTTTATTGACCCCCAGGAAATATTTAATGCCCTTGATAAACTGGCCGAAGGCGGTGATTACCTGGCCGTGGAGGGGGCGGGCGGGCTGATGGTTCCGATTAACCGCAGTTACCTGATGCTCGATTTGATTGAGGAACTGGAGCTGCCGGTTTTTATTGTTTCCCGGTTAAACCTGGGAACAATAAATCATACCCTGCTTACGATTGAAGCTTTAAAAAAGCGCCAGATCGATATTGCCGGGGTTGTTTTTAATCAACCCCGGCCGCTGGAAAAAGGCTACGTTGAAAAAGATAATCCCCGGGTAATAAAAAAATTTGGTGAGGTAGAAATAATTGGAGAAATACCATATATCCCGGATCTTGAAGAACTGGTAGAAAAAACGGATAATATATGGCTTGCTCTTAAGAAAAAGAAGCTGCTTGATTTTAATCTGCCGGCCAAACTGCAGGAAGTGATTGGCAATGAATAGCGAGGATTATCGTTCTCTTGATCGCGATAACGTCTGGCATCCTTATACCCATCACCAGCAGTTAATGGGAGAAGAATTTCCTGTGATCGAGCGAGGAGAGGGAGTTTATCTTTACGATGTTGAGGGGGAGCGTTATTTCGACGCTATCTCTTCCTGGTGGTGCACTAATCTGGGTCATGGACATCCGCGGCTTATCGCAGCGCTGCAACAACAATCAGAAAAACTTCAGCACAGTATCCTCGGCAACCAGTCCCATCCGGGGGCCATAAAACTTGCCGCCGAACTTGTGGAATTGACCGGAGGCTCCCGCCGGGTTCATTTTGCTTCCGACGGGGCAAGTGCCGTGGAGGCAGCGCTTAAAATTGCAGTTCAATACTGGCACAACCGCGGCTATGAAAAGAAAAAAAAGATTGCCTACCTGAGCGGAGATTACCACGGCGATACCCTGGGGGCGGTTGGTGTTGGTTTTTTACCGGGATTTCATGCCCCCTATAAAGAAATAATGCCCCGGCAGATCGCGCTTGAAGCGCCTGATTGTTCAAAATGTTTCTGTGATAAAATTCCGGCGAACTGCGTTGCTGAATGCGTGGCTTCCGCCGGGGAAACACTGGTTAAAAATGCCGATCGCCTGGCGGCGGTTATAGTCGAACCACTCTGCCAGGCAGCTATGGGGATGAATATTTATCCGCCGGTTTACCTGGAAAAACTGGCCGCCCTCTGCGAGGAACATGATATTTTACTGATAGATGACGAGATAGCTATGGGGTTTGGCCGCACGGGAACAATGTGGGCCTATCAGCAGGCGCAGATCAGGCCCGATATTGTTTGCGCCGGTAAGGCCCTGGCCGGCGGCTATATGCCGATCAGCGCCGCCGTGGTTGACAGCAGGATATATGAAACGTTTAAAGAAGAAGATAAAACTTTCATGCACGGACATACTTTTGCCGGTCATCCTCTGGCCTGTGCGGTGGCCCTGGAAAATATAAAAATATACCGGGAGGAGCAAATGGTTGATCGGGCGAAAAAACTGGGAGAGATTTTAGAAAAAAAGATGAAGAAACTGGATGAATTTGAGGTCGTGGAGGAGGTGGCCGGACTTGGACTGCTGGGTGCTGTTTATCTCAAGCAGCCCGGTGGAGCTGAATTGGCCGGGAGAATAAAAGAGTATCTGCTTGCAAAAAAAATCCTGGTTCGCCCGCTTGGAAATGTGGTCTATTTGATGCCCCCGTTTATTACGGAAGAAAATAAATTAAGCTGGCTTGTTGATCAACTGGCCGCGGCGATTGAAAAGGTGAGTTAGAAATGGCAGAAGACAAACTGCTGGAAATAATTCCGGAGGAGGGCGGTTATTTTTTAAATCTGATTTTTGACGGGGAGGAAAAAGCAACCCTGTTTTTTGTGGCAGAGCGCGATTTTGAAAGCCTGCTCCGGCTGGCAAATTCGCCCGATAAAGGCTGGAAAGAACTTAGAAATGAGCTGTTTGTTTTACTGGAACACACCGGCCATAAGAAACAGCACAATTTGAGTGAGGAAACAACAGAAAAAATAAAGCAGGTATTGCAGGGACGAAAATAACTGAAAAAGGGGATTTCGGGGAATTTTTCAGAATACAGTCAGAAACTTTTTCAGGAGGGTATTCAGATGGTTGAACAGCAGCAATTTGTTCAGTTAGAGCGTTTTGATGTTTCTTCGGAAGCGGTGCGCCGGTTGCCGGTGGAGTTTTGTCTTGAAAAACATGCCGTTGTTCTCAAGGACAGTAAGACGGATGAACCCGTTACTGTTGGAATGCTGCATCCCGATTCCAGGGTTCTTGTGGAAGAAATTTCAAAAAAAATAGGCCAGCCGGTTAAGGCTGTTCAGATTAATGCTTTCCAGCTTAAAAAGGCTCTTTCTCGCGGTTATGAGATCACGGATTTAGAACTGGAAAAGGTGCCTATGCTGGCAGTGGACAGTGAGTGCGGGATTGAATTTGACGAACCGCAGACCCCCACTAAAATTCTGCGTGATCTTCTGGCCGAGGCAGTGCGCATGAAAGCAAGTGATATTCACATAGAGACCCACAGTTATGATATGGAGCTTCGCTTTCGAATCGACGGTGTTTTGCATAATCTGTCCTCCCCACTTTCCCTGGAAAATATTAACCGGGTTATATCGAAGCTGAAGGTTATGTCCGATCTTGATATTGCCGGGCACCGGCGGGCCCAGGACGGACATTTTTCTTTTTCTTATTTAACTTCTGGAACCAGCCGCCGGATTGACGCCCGGCTGAACATCATTCCCGGGCCTTACGGAGAAGAAGCGGCGATTCGGTTGCTGGACGCCGAACAGTTTATTCTTGATTTTGAACAGCTTGGTTTTAACGAACAGCAGTTAGAGCTGTATAAAAATTTAATTTCAACTCCCGGGGGTATGATACTGGTTGTCGGTCCCTCCGGAAGCGGAAAGACGACAACCCTCTACTGTTCGGTTGTCAGTCTCAAAGATGAAGAAAAAAAGATAATTACCGCCGAAGATCCGATTGAGTATGAATTTGAAAATATAAGTCAGAAACAGATTACAAAAGCGATGGATTTTTCCGATTACACCCGCGCTTTTTTACGCCAGGATCCCGATATCATATTAATCGGAGAAATACGCGATAGGGAAACGACGAACAACTGTATTCGTGCCGCCAATACCGGCCATCTTGTTTTATCGACTCTTCATACCGGTAATGCAGTGATGGCTATTTCACGGCTGCGGTCGCTGGGTGCGGAAAACGATTATCTTGCAGAAGTATTGAACGGTGTAGTTTCCCAGCGTCTTGTGCGGATTTTGTGTGACAATTGTAAACAGGAGATCGAACCAGATTCTGAACTGATAAAACGTTTTTACACTGAAAAACCGGAGCATAAATTTTACGGGCCGGGTGGTTGTGAAAAATGTCAGAACCGCGGTTATCGGGGTCGAACCGGGGTTTTTGAAATTCTGATAGTCGACAGGGAAATAAAAAAAATGATCGCTTCCAACGCGCCTACGCAGCAAATTCACAACTATGTGGCCGGGGCTGATTTCCAATTTATCCATCACCATGCCCTTGATAAAGTAGCCCGGGGGATCACATCACTGGCTGAGGTAAACAGGGTGATAATGCCTCCATATCTATTTTAACAACTGATCCTGAGGCCGGTATTAGAAAATGAATATCAGAGTTTAATAAAATATTTTTCTTTATAAATAATGGTTGATGGATTAAGCTGTAAGTAAATGGGGTGTAAGAAAAATACGTGTGAACAGGATTGGTTGATATGGCTGGCATATTTAAAAAAACAATCTGGCTGGCATGTGTTTTTTTTAGTTGTCTGTTTTTTTTATTTCCAGACCCGGTTTTAAGTAAAACGCTGGAAGTTGGTATCTACCAGGATTATCCGATGGTTTTCCAGAGACACGGGGAAGACCCCCAGGGTTTTTTCATTGATGTCCTGGAAGAAATAGCCCGCCGCGAGGGCTGGAAATTGCGTTACCGTCTCGATTCCTTCGCTGCCGGTCTGCGGAAGCTGGAAAATGCAGAGATTGATATTTTGACAGTAGCCGCTTCCTCAGAATCCCGCCGAAAAAAATATGATTTTAACAAAGAAACTGTTTTGCCAACCTGGGGCCAGATTTATAGCAGAAAAAACAGTAAACTGCAGTCCATACTTGATCTGAATGAAAAAACGCTTGCGGTTGTTAAAGATGATATCTATTATCAAACGCTTAAATCGATTCTTGATAATTTTGAACTGAAAATTAATTACATGGAATTTGAGGGTGTTGAAGAATACGAAGATATTTTTCGTGCTGTTCAGGCCGGCCGGGCCGACGCGCTCGTTGTTAACCGTTTGTTTGGCCACCTGCATGCCGGTGAGTATGGAGTGCAAAAAACACCGATCGTTTGCTGCCCTGTTGCACTTCAATATGCATTTCCAAAGGGCCGAAGTGATCAGTTAATCAGCAGAATTGACCATCAACTTGCTAATTTAAAGAAAGATCAAAATTCCATCTATTACCGGTCCCTGAACCGCTGGTTTAAAGAACAGCCCTACCAGATGGTTCCCACCTGGTTCTGGTGGGCTTTAGCGGCCGCGATCGCTGTTGTGATTTTATTTTTGTCTTTTGTGATTTTATTGCGTTACGAAGTAGACCGGAAAACAGCCGCACTGCGTAAAACAGTTAAAGAAAAAGAAGCTCTGCTGCACGAGGTTTTTCACCGCGTTAAAAATAATATGCAGAGTGTTATCAGTTTTTTACAGATGGAGGAGATGCAGCTGGATTCCGCGGCAGAAAAAGCCCCCCTGATTCGCAGTATGAACCGTGTTCAGGCGATGTCCATAATCCATAACCTGATTTACAGTGTTGAGGATTTTTCTAATTTACCGGTACACAGGTATTTAAAAGAATTGGTAGACAATCTAATCGAAAATGATGCGCAATCCGAAAAAATTGTTCGTGTTTTTGAGCTGGAAGAAGTGTACATGGATATTGATCGTGCGCTGGCGCTGGGAATGCTTACCAACGAATTGCTCACCAACTGTTTGCGCCATGCTTTTAAAAACCGGGAATCGGGATTGATAAGAATACAGTTTAAACGGGAAAATGAACACTATGTTTTTATTGTTGAAGATAACGGTAAAGGTCTGAACGAAGAAGTTGAAATTGATAAAACCACTACTCTTGGTTTGAAATTGATTAGCGGTATTGTGGAAAATCAGCTTCAGGGTACAGTGGATTTTATGCAGCTGGATGAAGGAACAAGAGTGGTAATTAAGCTGCCCCGTGAAATAAAATAAAAAATCTTTAACTTCCTGTCAGAAAGTTAAAGATTTTTTCCGGCAGTTCCCATCCTATGGTTAACAGCAGGGCCAGCAGGGCCGGGGGTACAATGTAGCGGATTAAAAAAAGCCAGAGAGGAATGGCGTTAAATTTCATTCCCCGGCGCAGCTCGTCCAGCGCGCTTTTCATTACCCAGCCGATATAAATTGTCAGAAAAAATCCGCCCACCATCAACAGAAATTGTCCGGATATTCGATCGGCCAGATCCAGCCAGCCGATACTCAAAGCCGCCGGAACCCCGCCAAGAAAGATCGCCAGTCCGCTACCGGCGGCCGCATTTTTGCGGCTGATGTTAAATTCATCTATCAGGGTACTTGTTACAACTTCCAGCAGTGAAATAGCTGATGTCAGGGCTGCCAGCATCAAGCAAAAGAAGAAGAAAAAACTAAGGATAGTACCCCACCAACCGCCAATTTTCTGGAAAGCTTCCGGCAGAGTAACAAACAGGGTACCGATAGTACTGTCACCGATTTCATCGATCAGGTTTGTAGAAAAAATTATGGGAAAAATCATCAATCCGGCAATGAAGGAGATCGAAAAATTGGAAAAGGAGATTATTAATGTTTCCCCGAAAAGATCTTCTTCTTCGGAGAGATAACTTGCGTAAGTGATTATTGCTCCCATTCCCAGGCTGAGGGTAAAAAATGTCTGGCCGGCCGCCGCGGCCAGCATATTGAGGTTCAGGAAACTAAAGCTTGATCCGCCGAGAGTATAGGTTTCCAGGAGGTTTTTCCAGTTTGGAGCCAGATAGAACCGGTATCCTTCCATTGAACCAGGCTGATAAAAAGCCCAGATAGCCAGTCCGAAGGTTAAGAAAAACAGGGTTGGGATTAATAGTTTCACGCTGCGCTCGATTCCCTTGCGAACCCCGCCGAGTACAATTCCGGTTGTGATTGCCATGAATAGGAGGTGATAAATAAGCGCATCCTGGCCTTCGCTAATTGAATTAAAATATTCGCCGGTATTTACTTCCATCAAAATACCGGTAAGAGAATCAAGCATGTAACGGACTGTCCAGCCGGCGATAACGCTGTAATAGGAGAGAATTCCAAATCCGGTAAGGACAAATAAATAGCCCAGCCAGTGCCAGCTTTGTTCTCCTTTTTGAGAGAGTGCCTGCACCGGGCTGCGCCGTGAACCGCGTCCCAGAGTAAGTTCGGCGGTCATGACCGGCAAACCTATCAGGAAAAGAAGGACTATATACAGGAAAACGAAACTTGCTCCCCCGTATTCGGCGGTAAGATAAGGAAACCGCCACATGTTACCCAGCCCGACCGCGCTTCCTATAGCGGCCAGTATGAATCCAGCCCGTGTTCCCCAGCGTTCACGTTTGATTTCAGCCATAACCGATCATCCTTTACAAGTTTTCATATAATTATTTCAAAAAACAATAAAAATGTGAAGTAACAGCGTTGCAAAACCGTAAAATCAAAGCCGCTGGATTCCCGCTTTCGCGGGAATGACGGCTGATGAA
>JBKGYI010000041.1:0-8325 GCA_046546195.1 bacterium
GTGACCTTCGGGTTTTTCTTAAACACCCCGATTGAGTGCGGGGACGGCTGTCCAGTGGGCGAATCTATTCACAACGTTTTTGTCGTGAATAATTCGGGCTAACCCGAATTATGGAGGCCAACAATCAAACCAACACAAACGAAGTAACCGCCGCCAGCAGGGTAAGAAATATCGCGGCATAAACACCGGCTGCCAGATCATCGGCGACCACTCCCCAGCCGCCGGGCAGTCGCTCGAAGTAGTTAACCGGGAAAAGTTTACTGATATCAAACAGGCGAAAGAGGATAAACCCTCCCAGCAGACCCCCGCAGAACCATTGTGTCCCCGCAAACCAGTAAACCGGAAGCAGGGCCAGAAATTGACCGGCTATCTCATCGTATACTATTTCAGAGGGATCGGATCTGGAATAAAATTTCAGAGCAAAACCGCAGATCGGGAAGGAGACAACAATTACAACAAAAACCAGCAGATGAAAAACTACTATAAACTTGCCCGCCAGAAAATAAAGCAGCACAAAAATAGCAACCCCGACCGCACTCCCCCAGCTTCCGGGGGCCAGAGGCAAACAACCACTTCCAAAACCCCGGGCAAAAAATAATATTAATCTGTCGTAAAAAGATTCGGGTTTACCGGAAGCAGTCACTGAAAATCTCACCGTTTCGGTAAAAATACTCAATTCCGCTGTAAATAGTAAGCAGCAGGACCAGAAACATTGTAGTCCAGGAAACTCCCTGCAGCCAGACATAATACACACTTCCCCGCCGATAAAGCAGCAAAGCGATCAGGATTAGAAATATGCCCGCCATCTGAACAGCAGTTTTATACTTACCGGAAGTGGCCGCGGAAAGAACATTTCCCTTTACTGCCGCAAAGGTTCGCAGGGAATTAACGGCAAATTCCCGGGCAAGCAAAAGTATGACCAGCCAGGGAGGCCAGGCGAGTTCGGGAATTTTAACAAAATAAACAAAAGCAACCAGCATCGTTATCTTATCAGCCAGGGGATCCATTAATTTGCCAAAATCTGTTTCAAGATCATAGCGACGGGCCAGAATACCATCATAAAAGTCCGTAATACCGGCAGTCACAAACAAGAGGATACTTACCAGAACCCATTCCGATTGTTCATAATTCAATAAAGAAGCCATGAAAGCAAGGGCAACTCCAAAACGCAACAGCGTCAAGCGATTGGGAATAATCATCGAAATCAATACTCCTTCAAATATTTTTTCATTAGAAAATGGGTTTTAAACGAGGCTGATAATTTTGACAAAATATCGGGATTCAGGAAAGTAAAACGGTAGATATTCAATCAAACTGAATATTACCGGCCGGTCGAATCCTCAATTCACCGTCATCCAACGTTATAATCTTATCAGTTACTTCACCAGATTCACCAAGGGGCTGCAGCGGATAACCCCTGTAATATATTTTGATTCCACCGGCATTTCCAAGACGAATCCGAATAGTGTCCTCGGCACTCCAGGTAACCTCATCACCCGGCTGCAGCATCATCTCTCTTTTGCGCATCCCATCAAATATCAAATAACTCCAGGTTTTTTCTTCCGCCACAACCCGCAGCTCAAGTTGATCGGTCTCACTAATTAACGTCTGGCGACGGGCTTCAATCTCAGCCAGCCTTTTATCTACTTCTTCATCAACTTCCTCTGAAGTGAAATAACCCCCGTAATCGGCGTGGACCCAGGCAAAACGCAGAAAAACAAGCAAAAAGAGACAGATGATTCCCAGGACAACCAGGGCTCCATAGAAAAACCGGGGCAGGAAAGAAGTTTCCACAGCGACCTCTTCGGGTTCTTCTTCTTTAAAATTAAGCACGTATTTCATAACCATCGTATCGGCGTCTAAACCCAGATAATCCGCATAACTGCGAATAAATCCTTTAGTATAGACATCTGCGGGAAAACAATCGAAGTTTTCCTCTTCAAGAGCTTTAAGATAGCGCGATCTGATTTTAAGGTCACCGGCGGCTGTCTTAAGATCTATATCCTGCTCTTTACGTTTTTTTTCAAAGTACGACCCGAAAGTAGTTATGGCTGTTCACCCTTTAACAACTGCGGTTCCAGGTTATGAATCGCTTTTTCCACGGGAACAGGAAACCTGGTTTCTTCCTCATATACTGTAACTTCTACCTCGAAACTTGATTCACTCTCTATATTAAAATATAACGGATAAAGGTGGGGCCAGTCAAATATTACTTTACCACGTCGATAAGGTATCTTTGGATTATTGTTAATTATTTCAACCTGCAACTCACCGTTTTCAAGCTCAGTCTTCATATCCTCCACAGGTACTGAATCAGACTGTACCCCCATCATCATGGCTGCCAGCGGCACTTCACGGACAAGAATAGACATCCGCTGCTGACGGTCAAGAGAATGTTCTGTGGTACTATCAAGGTGTGGATAAGAAAGAACAACCGAATCGCCATTCATTATTAGAATCTGCTCCCGGTTTGCCCCACCGCGCACCCACTGTAAAAATTGATCAGGATAACTATAGGCAAGTATAATCGTCGAACTATCGGACTTATCGGAAAGATTGGAAGCCCTGGCTTCCATATAGATAGTGGCCGTACGTCTGAATTTTAACTTAAGTTGTTCAATAAACTTTTCAGGCGTAACCGCGTGAGAAGGATTTACTGCAATAATAAATACAACTATTATAAATAAAAAGAGAAACCCGGAAACAGATGTTTTTTTAATCATTATTTTCCTCAAGGTATTCATCTTTATCGACCAGAACCTTACGCGCTTTACTGCCGCGATGGGGACCAACAATTCCTTCTTCCTGCATCATATCAACCATACGAGCCGCCCGGTTATAGCCAACCCTGAAACGCCGCTGGATCATCGAAGCTGACGCTTTGCCTGTTCTAACCACAAGCTCTTTCGCATCCTCATAGTATTTATCATCAAAATCACCCTCGAAACCCAGTCCAGTCGTGCTGCCAAAAACTTCATCTTCATCGAGGTAGGAGGGCCTTAGCTGTTCCTTGACAAACCGGATCAGATTTTTAGTTTCCTCATCATTTAAAAATGCCCCCTGCGCACGCCGGGGATGCGGGGAACTTGAGGAAAGGTAAAGCAAATCACCGCTGCCCATCAATGTTTCGGCTCCATTTTGATCGATAACAACCCGGCTGTCAGTACCGCTGGAAACCCGGAAAGACAATCTGGCAGGCATATTTGCTTTTATTAAACCGGTTATCACATCTGTCGATGGTCTTTGTGTGGCCAGCACCATATGAATCCCAACAGCTCTGGCCATCTGGGCGAGACGAGTTATCGACTGCTCACATTCCTTGGGGTTGGTAAACATCAGGTCGGCCAGCTCATCGACTATGATAACCATGTAGGGCAAACGGTCGTCCGGATCGGCGTTTTTATTATAGGAAGCTATATCCCGGTTACCGGCCTCCGATAGGGTTTCATAGCGACTTTCCATCTCTTTGACCGCCCACTTCAACGCCTTGTTAGCATCCGAGGGATCATCAATAACTTCCAGCATCAGATGGGGCAAACCCTCGTATAATTTCAGTTCCACGCGCTTGGGATCAACAAGTATAAACTTAAGCCGATCGGGAGGCAGACGATAAAGCAGGCTGCAGATTATAGCATTTATACAGACGCTCTTCCCGCTCCCGGTTGCACCTGCGACAAGCAGATGGGGCAATTTATTCAAATCTACAACAAGCGGATCTCCAAACACATTCAATCCGATTGCTACCGGTAGGGCGAGAGAATCATCCTGAAATGTCTCAGTTGCAATTACATCACGCAGTTTGACAATCGCCCGGCTGGGGTTGGGGACCTCGATACCAACGGCTGATTTACCGGGAATCGGGGAAACAATCCGCAGCGATTTAACAGCAAGGCTGAGTTTTATATCATCAGCCCGTGACTGAATTTTGTTAACAGAGACACCGGGACCGGGTTCCACCTCATACATCGTAAGCACCGGACCTGGAGTTGCGTTTACAACGCGGGCGTTAATTCCAAATTCTTCAAATGTTTTTTCAAGTTTTTTCGAAACTTTCTGAATAGTATCAGCATCGGGGGTGGCTTGCTCAATATTCCCTTTTTCCAGCAGATCAAGACCCGGGAACCTGTAGCGACTCATATCTGCCCGGTCAACACTGGGACGTTTTTGTTTCACTTCAACCGGTTTCGAACCATTAGCCCCCTGCTCGACTTTTTGCTCAGAATCTTCATTTTTTTTGTTTTTGGTTATCGGAATAACGGTTGAAGATTCAGAAGGAGTGCTTTTCGAACCAAAATCTTCTTTACTGTCTTTTTTTTCTGCTGCAGACGACCGTTCCTGAGAGAAAGAGGATGAAGAATGTTCTGACGGCGGTTGGGAAGAAGAACTGGATTGCGGTTCTTTTTTTTCAGCTGGCAGCCAGTTCTTGATTTTTTCTTTTAACCTCAGCAACTGTTCCCTGAAAATAGTGCCACTATTTCCGGCCAGTTTCACAAATTCAACTGCGGCCTCGCTGATTGAGCGTGCTGTATGCAGTGAAAAACCAAGGACAAGTACAAACGAAAAGAAAAGCAGTGACCCGGCCTCACCAACGCGCGGGGTAAATTTATCAACAAGATAGAGGCCCACCAGCCCACCGGCTTCCGCGTAAAAAAGCGCGACAAGCCCGGATATACCCATTATCGATAAAACCCAGCCCAGCAGAGAAAACCAGCTATAGGGACGTAGAGAATGACGAAATGTCTGAATAGAAAAAACAAGCAGTGCAAAAACAAGCAACCAGCTTACCCGGCCGAACCCCCAGCGCAAATAAGCAGAAACAGCTGCACCGACTTCACCGCCCAGGTTAGATATCTGATCGGAAACACCGGCCGGGGGATCGGTGGGATGATAGGTAAGCAAACTTACTATCAAAAAAAGAGCCACACAGAGGGCAAAAAGCCCCAGCAACTCCATTACTTTCTTATTATCAAGCATGACTCCCGGGTCACCGCCTGGTTGCCGCTGGTCGCTGTGGGAAAATATCAGAGATAATTACCCACAGCGAACCGCAGCTAAATTATTATTCTCCTTCTTCTTTATCGGCGGCTTTTTTGCTAAGCTCAATTCCTTTATCGCTGATTCCGACACATTTAACCTTAACTCTGTCGCCTTCCTCAACAATATCGGTGGTCTTCTTAACATGGTAATCCGCAAGCTCAGAGATGTGAACAAGACCTTCCTGGCCCGGTAGAACCTCTACGAAAGCACCAAAATCCTTGGTAGTAACAACCTTGCCTTCATATATTTTGCCGATTTCAACATCCTGGGTGTACATCTCAACCATCTCGCGAGCTTGTTTCCCGGTTTCCGCATCCTCAGCACCGATGCAAACCGTGCCGTCATCCTCAACATCAACCGTGGCACCGGTTTCGTCGATAATGCGGCGGATATTTTTACCACCGGGACCAATCAGGTCACGAATCCTTTTTTTCGGAATCTGCATGGTAATCAGCTGCGGCGCATAACGGGAAACCGAAGCGCGGGGCGCCGAAATAGCTTCATTCATTACATTAAGAATATAAAGCCGGGCATCTCTGGCGCGATCAAGAGCTTCTTCAAGAATTTCGCGGGAGACACCTTTGATTTTTATATCCATCTGCAGAGAAGTAATTCCATCTTTAGTTCCGGCAACTTTAAAGTCCATGTCACCAAGATGATCCTCATCGCCAAGAATATCGGTAAGAATCTGATATTTGTCGCCGGACTTCATAAGGCCCATGGCCACACCGGAAACCGGTTTTTCAATCGGAACACCAGCATCCATCAGGGCCATTGAAGCAGAACAGATACTGGCCATCGAACTCGATCCGTTAGATTCCAGTATTTCAGAAACAACCCTGGTCGAGTAGGCCCATTCTTCTTTGTCGGGAAAGACGGGGTCAATAGCACTTTCAGCCATCAAACCGTGTCCGATCTCCCGGCGGCCCGGTCCGGTCATCCTCCGCACTTCACCAACAGAATAGGGCGGAAAATTATAGTGGAGCATAAATCTTTTCTCCGTATCCCGGAAAAGATCGTCCACACGCTGAGTTTCCCTGGGGGTGCCCAGGGTAACCGTGGCAAGACTCTGAGTTTCACCACGGGTAAAAATACTTGAACCGTGGGTCCGGGGCAAAACACCTACCTCGGGAGTAATCGGCCGCACATCGATCAATCTCCGGCCATCAATCCTTTTCCCCTCTTCCAGCACACCACTGCGCACTATCTCTTTTTCAAGGTCAGAAAATGCTCTATAGAAAGAACTTTCTTTGATTTCTTTTTCTTCCTCGTCTTCAATCTGGTCAAGATCAGATAAAAACTGTTCCGTGAGCTGATCCTTAACCTCAGAAATAGCTTCTTTGCGCTCCTGCTTGGTGGGGATATAAAGAGCTTCTGTCATCGCCTGCCGTCCGGCATCTTTGACAGCTTTTTCCAACTCTTCGTCGCGTTCGGGAGGAACAAATTCAGTCTGGGGTTTCTGGCACTGCTTAACAAGCTCTTCCTGGAGTTCGATAATTTTATCGATCTCTTTTTTGGCCAGATCCATCGCGTCAAGCATTAATTGCTCGGAAACCTCTTTAGAACTGGCTTCAACCATGGTCACCGCTTCTTTTGTGCCGGCGACAACCAGGTCAAGATCCCCTTCTTCAATCTCTTCCAGCGTGGGATTTACAACCAGTTCACCATCTATGTGCCCTATTCTAACGGCACCAAGTGGCCCGTCAAAAGGGGTGTCGGCAATCATTAAAGTAGCGGATGCACCAATTATCGACAGCACATTCGGTATATTTTCAGATTCCGCGCTTAACACGGTAGAAACAACCAGCACCTCATTTTTATAATCATCAGGAAACATCGGCCGGATTGTTCTATCGGTCAAACGGGCAGAAACTGTTTCGTGACTGCTGGGTCTCCCTTCTCTCTTAAAGAAACCTCCGGGTATTTTACCACCGGCGTATGCCATCTCTCTGTATTCAACTGTCAGCGGAAAAAACGGGAGATGCGGTTTAGGATCAGAAATACCTGATGCTGAAAGAATTACTGTATCTCCATAAATAACTTCAACCGACCCTTGCGCCTGTTTGGCTAATTTACCGCTCCTGAGTTTTAACTCGCGACCACCTATATTTGCTGTACCAGAAAACTCCATTACACTTGATAACCTCCTAAAAAATTAAAAACCTTTCACTTATAATCCTAACTTCGAAACCAAATCTTTATATCTTTCCTCATCTTTATTCAACAAATAAGCGAGCAGAGACTTTCGTTTCTGAACCAGCTTTAAAAGTCCACGCCGGGTCGAAAAATCTTTCGGGTGCTCTTTCATATGCTCGGTCAATTGCTTTATCCTATCGGTATCCAGTGCGATCTGGACCTCGGGCGAACCGGTATCCTCTTCGTGTGTCTGAAAATCCTTAATTATATCATCACGCTGTTGATGAGTTTGAACCATAATTCACACCTCCTCAATAAAATTATCTTCATCTGAATAAACAGGCGCAGGTTTTTCGAGTTTGGCAAAACTACGCCGGGCCTGCTGAACATCGCGCCCTATCCGTTTTTTAAGTTCGTCAAGAGAAGAAAACTTCTCCTCGGGGCGGCAGAACTTTTCAAAATAAATATGCATCTTCTGAGCCGGATTCAGCACCGGAGATTCCTCCAGCGTGTGTACTTCTAAAACCGGTTCCGACAATTGATCAACAGTCGGGTGAACCCCGAAACTGGCCACCGACGGGATTCTTTGGGAACGGCCCAGCCAGACCAGATAAACTCCGAAGCGAGGACGGATAGTCCTTTTAAAACTAAAATTAAGTGTCGGAAACCCTAATTTTCGTCCCCGTCCGCTGCCGTGCTGAAAAGATTCACAGATTGTATACGGTCGGCCAAGCATTTCGCGGGCATCATCCAGTTCACCTGTTACGATCTTCTCTCTTATCAATGAGCTTCCTACCGGTATATCTTTTATTTTAAGGGACGAAAAAACGTTTACGTCCAGTCCGGTTTCTTCGAACTTTTTTAATACGGAAGCGTCACCGGCCCGACCGCGGCCAAACCTAAAATCATCACCAACAAAGATAGCCCTGCAGTTCAAACTGTCCAGCAAAACTTTCCGGATAAACTGCGCTGCTTCCATTTCAGCAATATTTTCTGTAAATTCAATATTATAGACATTATCCATACCTAAACTACTTATGATACGTAATTTGTCCGGGATAGTCAATAAGCGCCGTCTGAAGACCGGTGTATTATTAAAATAAATCTCCGGCTCCGGCTGAAATGTTAAAACGGAAACCGGGAGCTGATGAC
>JBKGYI010000042.1:0-8322 GCA_046546195.1 bacterium
CACTTTTATTTTAAGCGGTTATCTTGATCAGGAACATGATACCGCCCCCTGGTCCTGGCAGGAAGTTGAGAAAATAAAGTTTATTGATGGTCAGCTCACTCAGTTGATGAGTGGGGATGAAAAACTATACATAGCTAAGGAAGACGACAACTGGACTGAGCTGTTCGAACTTGATATTTCGGACCGGGAAAATCCGGAACTTGAACTGAAGATGCGTGGTTATGGGAGTTTGCGCTGGGTTAAGCCCGGGCGTGAGGAAGCGATTGTTTTACAGAAACAGGACGGGCACTGGGGTCGGCTGGTCCTGGTTTATTTTGGTTCCTATCAGCCGGGGGGGATAAGTGGTCGTCTGCAAGCTGAAGACCCCCTGGATCTGGAAGGGATTGAATTGATGGTTCAGCCGGGCGGTCAACTTGTTCATACCGGTTCGGGAGGCAGTTTTTCCTTCGACGAAGTTGGTCCCGGCTATGTCGAGGTGAGTCCGACCTCTTATGAATATCATTTTCCCCGTCCTTACGATCTGTTTGTGCCCGAAGGGGCATTTAACGTTGATCGCAGGCCTGTACTCTACCCGCGTGAGACATTGTTTTTACTTGAACGAGGCCGCCAGAACTTTAAGGAAGGTAGTTACCGGCGGGCCCGGATTGCATTTGAAGCGTTTCGCCGTCTTGCCGCCGGCGGCCCCTATTATGACTGGGGGACGGGAATGCTTAAGGAAATATACTGGCGCGAGGAAAATATTGAGGGGCTGCAAGAACTTTTTCAGGAAGTGCCGGATTATTTTAGCCCCGAAGAAACTTACCGTCTTTACCGGCTCAGCCGGGATGAACAGTTGAACATTGAACTGCTGAACAGAGTTTCAACTTATCATGACAGTTATAAAAATGAGTTGATTGATTACCATATTAGTTTTTTAAAAGAAACGGCAGACCCGGATTCGCAAACTGTCTTGCCGCCTCCTCCTCTGTTCGTAAATGAAATTACGCTCGAGAAGTTGCAAATCGAATGATTGGCTGGTGGTTGCTATATGCAGTTTTTGTTTTGCTGGCTATTATCATTTTTGTTAAAATGGGTTCAAAAGGTTCGGAGTTTATAGCCAGAAAAAGAACCTGCCCGATATGTGGTTCGACCTTAAAACAGGATGAGCGTCTGTTTGCTGATGAGATAACACGCGGTAGTGGGCCTTCGGAATTAAAAATAAAAGGTTGTACTCATTGCTATAAGAAAGAATAACTGTGTAGGGGTTGAGCGCATAAAATCTCCCCGCCCCTGATGTAAATGGAGTATTTGCACAGAATGTGGAGCGTAGGGGAGGGAAAAGATGTGCGGTCGATGTATAACTGTTTTGAGGAGAATTATGAAAATGATTGAAAAATGGTTTAAAGGAATTACCCGGATTGTTCTTATCTTATTTATTATTTTTTTAACATTTGTTTTTGCTCTTCAGTCCTTAGTCTTCATCTCTGCTTTTTTTGGTTCCGCCGCTGATTTTAAAGCTATGTCTTCCAGAGGCAGGATTGGTGTGGTCAGTGTTGGCGGGATTATTTATGAGATAGACAGGCAGCTTGAACAGCTTGAGCAGTTTGAACGCCAGAAAAACATAAAAGCAGTTTTACTGGAAATTAATAGCCCCGGCGGGTTGGTGGGACCCAGCCAGGAACTCAGCGAAGCTGTAAAGCGTGTTTCTGAAGCAGGTAAACCGGTGATAGCTTCTGTGCGTTCGGTGGGGGCTTCGGGAGGATATTATATTGCCAGTTCTGCTGACACTATTGTCTCCAATCCCGGAGCAATGGTGGGCAGTATTGGTGTCATAATGGAATTTATGCGCGTCGAAGAGATGATGGATAAGATCGGTATTGATTATGAAGTTGTAAAATCAGGCCAATTTAAGGATCTTGGTTCTCCGTTCCGGGAGATGAGCGGCGAGGAACGGGAAGTAATCGGGGAACTCATAATAGATGTTTATGATCAGTTTATTGAACACGTGGCAAAAATGCGTGATGGCCTTGAGGTGGAGAGCCTGGAAGATCTTGCCGATGGCCGTGTTTTTACCGGTCGCCAGGCCCTGGAATATAAACTGGTTGATGTTCTGGGCAGTCGCAGGGATGCCGTGGAACTGGCGGCCAAAGCGGCCGGCATTGATCGGGAACCGCTACTTGTTGATCCGCAAAAAAATTCTTTTGGGTTTTTAAAAAGTTTAAGTCCGCTGCAGATGTTGTTTGAACTCTGGGGAAGAGGAACTGATACGGAGTTCAGACTTCTTTACATGATGCCCGGTGGTGCAGAGCAAATTGACTGAATGCCCCGTTTGTCGGTCTCCTATCCTTGGTAAACCGGATCGATGTGGCTGCTGTCAAACACCGCTTCGCCGCAGCAGGCCGGCCCCCCCCTGGTCTGTTCTGGCTGCCCTGCTTTTTCCCGGCCTCGGTCATCTTTGGCTGGGCCATCTGCCGGCCGGAATATTTGTTATGGTCTTTTCATTTTTGTTGCTGGGGTGGGGTGTTATTCCGCTGCTGTCCGCCGGAGTGGGTACAATTTCTTTTATAGTAGCGACAGTCCTCTGGTTGGCCTGGCTGGCTTTCTGGGCTTATAAAACCGCCCACTGCCGTTTCCACCGGCTGTCCTTATTAGAATTCGAACTGCTCATTGTTTCTTTTTTGCTTATTGTAAACATAATTGGGATTATTTACTGGATATTTTTGATTGTTATTAATTTGTAGTAATATAGGAGAACTTCTATGAGTGATAGTGAAGCCAAAGAAGAAATACCTGTTGAAGAGCAGGTTGCTCTTGAGCTGGATGAGGAGGAACTTCTTAAATTAGAGGATGAACTGTTTGACCTGGAAGATGAACTGATTTCCATGCAGGGAACCACTATTCGTTCCAATGAACAGGAAGAAGACGACGAGGAAGACGAGATACTGGATGTCTATACTTATAACAAACCGGTAGTGGACGAAGATAAAGAAGAAAAAGATGAGAAAAAAGAGGCTACTCTCGAGGAACAGATTGAGGAGTTTGCCGAGCAAATGGCCGACCTCAAGGAGGCCAAACCCGGCCAGCTTTTAGCCGCCGACCTGCGGGAGAATGATGAACCTCAGTTTGAAGCCGGTCAGTATGTTCTTGAATCTGATGGTGGCCGCCGGCTGTTTGCCGGGCGGCCCGGGCAGGTAGTCTGGTTTGGCGATACTGTTAATGTGCTTCCTATCTATCACGTTGACGGTGATGTCGATGCTGATACGGGCGATATAAGATATGACGGTAATGTTTTTATCGAGGGGATGATCCAGGATAACAGGCTTGTTGAAGCCCGGGGTAATATCTGGGTCATGGGTGGAATCGGTCGCGCTAATATAAAAGCCAGCGGTGATGTTGTTGTTCGCGGAGGGATAAAGGGAAGTGAAAAACAACGGATTGAAGCCCACGGTAATGTGTTTGCCCGTTTTGCTGAAAACGCCCGGATTAAAACCGGTCAGAATGTCATTATCAACGAGGTGGCCATGCACAGTAAGATTGAGGCCAGTAAGGGACTGTATCTTACCGCCGATAACGGAAATATAATCGGTGGTGAACTTAATGTCGGCGAGATTATTTCCTGCCAGAACCTGGGTTCCTCCACCTACCCGGAGACAATTGTACGTATGGGAGCTCGCGGGGTTTTGCAGCAGGAACTCGAGCAGCTTGAGAATAGGCGTGATTCACTGGCCCGCGATGAGGAAAAGTTTTCAAAAAATGTCAACAACCTGAAAGAGAAAAAAGAGGAAGAGGACGGGCTTTCTCCGCGCGATGAAGAAAGGCTGCGGACATTGCAGTTTGAACTTACCCATACCCGCGAGGATCTGCAGCAGATCAAACATCGAATCGAAGAGATCCAGGAGGAACTGGATACCACCGTGAAAAGAGAGGTTCTGGTTCGGGGCACGGTTTATCCCGGTGTCGATCTGCATATCGGTACCATTCGTGAGCCTGTCGAGGAAGAGCGCCAGCACTGTGCTATCAGCGTTGATGGTGCGGAAATAAAATATGACAGTTACCACGAACCGGCTCAGGAACTGGATTTCGCCGCTGAGCTGGGGATAGATATTGAGAAAATGGAAGCCAAACACTCGATGCCCGGGCTGGATGAGATTCGCAAAAACATGATTTTCCAGGAAACAAAGCCGCTGTTTAATCGCCAGGAGCAGTTGAAACGGCTGCTGGGGCTTGAAGACGAAGAAGATTTAGTGTTGCTGGAGCAGAAAATGAAGGAAGGGGAGGATGAGGCGCAGAAAAAAACGAAACCCGAAGAAGAACCGGAAGAGGAGGAAGAAACACCCGGCGGGGGTTTTCGCCCGACCACCTGGTGGGTTATCACGGTTCGCGCCGGTGAAAATAAAAAAAGTGTGGAGCGTTATTTTGACGAAAATAAGACCGATTCTGTTAAAGTGCGCTGTAAAAATCCCAAGAAAGGACTTCAGCGAGCAGCGGAACATTTCGGGCTGCCTGAAGAGGAGCTGGCCGTAAAGATTTTAGAGGAGGGACAACCCGGTTTTTGGGGGTTTGGTAAAAAAGATTATCTGATCAGGGTTATTAAAAAAGATGTTCTTGAGGAGCAGAAAGCAAAAGAATCCGGTAAAAAGACAGAATCGTTTGATCTGCTCGCCGAGGCCGCCGAGGAATCGGATGTGGCCGGGTTTATTAATCTTGATAATTCAATGGAGGGCTTAAAATTAACCGTTTATCCTCCCCAGGGCCATGGATTGCCGGTGACTCTCGAACAGATCCGCAGTGAACTTAAAGAAAGCAATTACACCCAGAATATTGACTGGGTTAAAATCGAAGAGATGATTGAAAAACAGGACGGCGAGACGGAAATCATCGGCCCTCGCCAGCGTGATCCCAATATTGACGGTAGTTTCAGCGTGACGCTAAATGAAAGTCAGACCGAGGCCTACCTTTCTGTGATTCCGCCAAAACCGGAAGGGGTTGCGGTTACTCTGGATGAAGTAATCGAATACCTTGAAAAAGAAGGGCTCGATTATGAAAGAGAAGAGGTTGAGCGTGTTTTTGAGGAGGAACTGTTTGAAGAGGATATCCTGATTGCCAGCGGACGCCTCCCGGAACATGGAAAAGATGCCGAGCTTGATTTTAAAGTTGATATTGAGGAGAAAGAAGACGAGGAAGAAAGCGAGGAAAAAGTAGATTTTCACGCCGGGCAGGATGTAATAAGTGTTAAGGAAGACGAAGTCCTGGTGGAAATAATTCCGGCCACTGAAGGGGAACCGGGAATTACCGTGTATGGCGAGGAAATACCTCCGGAACCCGGGGAAGATGTTGGAATTAAGGCCGGTGAAAACACCCGGATGTCCCCGGACGGGCTGCGACTTATCGCGGAAAAAGAAGGGCGGGTTCGTTATAAGGACGGGGAGGTCTGGGTTGAACCGGTACTTATTATCGAGGGGGATCTTGATTACGAGGTCGGTAATATACGTTTTGAAGGTGTGGTAATTGTTAAGGGGATGATCCTGGACGGGTTTAAGGTCCTGGCCTCCCAGCGGGTGGAAGCCGATTCGGTCGGCAAGGCCCACGTCAAAAGCGGCGGCGATGTTGTCCTGGCTAAAGGTTTTGTCGGTCGTGGCGAGGGGGTAATTGAGGCGAAAGGGAATGTTTTCGCTAAATACCTTGAAAATTGTAAAGTAAAAGCGGGGGGCAGTATTATAGTCGAACAGTCGATCATGCACAGTGATGTTGATGCCGAAGAATACATTATTCTGGAGGGAAAAAGAAGGGCAAGTATTGTCGGAGGGCTCGCCCGCGCCGGTAAAGCTATTTCCGCTAACAAGATCGGTGCGAAAATGGCGGCTAAAACAGAGGTGGAGGTCGGGATCAGTCCGAAAATCCGCGACAGGGTTCAAGAAATAGAAAACGAAATCCAGGGCCAGAAAGAAAAACTGGACAAAATCAGGATTGGTCTGAAAGGGTTACTTGAGCAGGCCAGCAAACTCGGGGGAGTCGAAAACCTCGCCGAGGATAAGCAGGAACAGAGAAAAGAACTTGCTGTTCGGGCCCGGGCTGTTAAGAAGAAGATGGAAAACCTGCAAAGTGAATTAAAAGAGCTGCGCAATGAGATCCAGGGTAGCGAAGGGGGGGAAATTATAGTTAACGGGGAACTGGTTTCCGGTGTTAAAATAACCGTCCAGACAGCCACCCTTTATCTTACTGATAGCGAGTCAAACGTCCGTTATAAGCTGATTGACGGGGAACTTAAAAAAGATGTTTACAAACCGCTTGAGGTGGATATCGAACGTCCGGAGACTTAGCTCGAATTATTCACAACAAAAAACGTTGTGAATATATTCGTCCGGTAGACAGCCGCCAATAGCGTCAAAAATAGCCATTGACGGCTGGGTTAACCCAGCACTCAATCAAAGTGTGATTCTAATAAAAACACAACCTGTAATTTTATTAGAAAATGTTGTATTGCCAAATAAAAGCTTCGAATTGGTTGAGTGCTGTCCTCCGGGCAAATAATTTATGAGTCTCATGAATTATTCGGGTTAGGTCAGGACGCTTTTTGCAGTCTCTTTTCTTCAGCCTGCTCTTTCGGCCAGACGTAAACATAGCGTTTGCGCCACTGCTCAAGCCGTTGAATCTCCCGTTCGCCTAATTCCTGGCCCTCCTGCAGGAGCGGGCAACCATCTGAAGAATAGACTGTGCGTGCCAGCACCATCCCCGGCTCAAGCTGTTGAATCCGTTTTTGTAAAGCAGCTCTGGTTGCCATTTTTCTCAACCTCCTTGTGTCTTTCGGGTATCTTACAATAAAGCAATTATTGTTCCTGCTTTTAGAAAAACTGATCAGTTTAAGCTTTTTTCTCCCCGGTTGTTTGAAAAAATAGAATGCGGCGGGAATTTGGACAGATTTTTAATTGATGAAATAATTGTTCCTGTTGTATTGTTTTTATTAGGGCAGGTTTGTTTTAAAAAATTAAATGGGTAATTAATTCGGAAACCGGTTAATTATTACCGGTTTTACCTTAGCAGGGTAAAAAATACCCGGTTGTCACTTCGCTTTATTTTATTAAAACACACAGGACCTTTCGCTGGTTATTCTGGCCTCTGCTCCATATCCGTGTGTCTCAAGCCGGGGAATGAAAGATTAACGGGAGGTTCTGTAAAAAAACAGCTTTGGGGTTAATAAATAGGGGATATAAAGATAAAATATAATGTTCTTCCATGACAGGTGATTGGAATTATAGCTAACCAAAAACTTTATTTTTCGAAGTACTGCCTGATTACTGACTTAGAGGAGAAAAAAATGAGAGTAAAACAAACTGTTATTTTTATGCTATTATTTATATTCTCTTTTTGGTCGGTTTCCACTGCTTGGGCCGACCATGAGCCTCGATTGTTAGACCCGTCCGAGCTTGATTCTGAAAGATTTGAATATCAGGGTGAAGATATCCAGCGCCGGTTTGGAACCGGTGAAAAAATGCAATTGAGGGTAACTTACATGGGACTGACAGCCGGTTATATTACAATTAAAACGGAGGAAACACAGATTAACGGGCGCGAGATTTATCAGCTGAAGATGGAAGCCCGTACCCGGGGGATGGCTGAGTGGTTTTACCGGGTCCGTGATAATCTGGTCAGTTACATGGATGTGCGGGGGTTGTTTTCCTGGGGCTATGATTATCATAAAAATCATAACAAAGAGGATGAAATAGATGAGGTTCGCTATGACCCCGATAATGGTTTTGTCCTCAGGGGAGGAAAGAAAGATGGTGAAATAGCACCATACACCCAGGATGTTTTGTCTGCCGTCTTTTACTTGAGAACGCGTGAGTTCAATGTGGGAGATGTTCATACTTTCCCCGTTCACGTGGGTGATAATAACTATAACCTTGAATTGAAAGTGGAAGCCCTGGAAGAGGTGCCCACCAGGGACGAAGGCTGGCAGGAAGCGTTTAGAATTGTTCCTCGCCTTGCCGATGAGCAAGAGCAGAAAAAACTGGAAGACAAGATCAAGGACCGTTCGGAGGGGGTTAGAATCTGGATAAGTAACGATGAACGTAAAATCCCGCTCCAGATTGCCATCCCGGCCCGTGTTGCTTCTCTTTATGGTTATCTGGAAAGTTATGAACCCGGCAGCGAGGAGCGCTAATTATTAGCCGGCGGGGTAGAATTATAGGTTCATTTTTTTTTGTAATACTGGTTTTTACCTCACTGGGCTGCGGACTGTTTTCCGATAATCCCCATGATACCTGGGTGATTGTTTCTGAAAAACGGGAGAAAGAGATGGGCCGCCGGGGAGATGAACAACTGCGTGAACACGTTGGTTTTTAT
>JBKGYI010000043.1:0-8100 GCA_046546195.1 bacterium
TGTAAAAGTCAAAACCGTAAAACCTCTGGATTGCCCGGTCAAGCCGGGCAATGACAGATTTTCACCGACTGTCATTCCCGCGAAAGCGGGAATCCAGCGGCGTTGACGTTACGGTGTTGAATTTATAGAGTCAAACCCGTAAAGCCACTGGATAGCCGGGTCAAGCCCGGTAATGACAGACCATTGGAAGGTTCCGGAGGCTAAACAATATCTGTTTGGTTTAAATGATAAGTGTTATAATATTTATAAATTCAAGTATTTATCGATTGCCTGTTAACAAAAAAGGAGTTTTTTAAAAAATGATAAAAATAAGGGAACAGCTTTCTGTTTATATGCGCAACGCACCCGGAGAACTTGCCAGGATATGTCACAGGCTCGCCGATGCTGATATTAATATTCTCGGTATAACCGTCGCGGATACGGTTGATCATGCCGTTGATCGCCTTATTCTCGACGACCCGGAACGAGCCCGCCAGCTGCTGGAAGATGAAGGACTGCTTGTGGTCACCACCAAAGTTCTCACCATTGATCTTGAAAACAAGCCCGGTCAACTGGCCGCCGTTGCTGAACGCCTGGCCTGCTGCAATATTAATATTGAATACGCTTATTGCACCGTGAGTCCCGATCAGGAAAAAGGTTTTCTGGTTATAAAAGTATCAGACCCCCTTCGTGTCCTTGAGCTTTTAAACACGGATTGTCAGTGAAAAAACACGGGTAAAACTGTGAAGTCTGTAATGAAAGGTAGATTTTAATGCAGCAGTATCATCTGTCACCGACACTTATGCTCGGGAGCGGTTGTCGTAAGCAGTTGCCCCGCCATCTTACCAGCGTGTCCGGTAATCGCGCTCTACTGGTTACCGATAAAGCAATTCGTGAACTGGGAATTCCGGATGAAATATCAGATATACTTGCTGAAGCGGGGATTGAAACGGTTATTTACGATAATGTTTCCCCCGACCCAACCACCGAACAGGTGGCTGACGGATTGCAGAAATTTGTAGACGAAAACTGCAGCATGATCGTTGCTGTTGGGGGAGGCAGTCCGATAGACTGTGCAAAAAATATTGTTTTTGCCGCCCGTGAGGGAAATTTCGGTCCTGATATCACCTTCAAATGGAGCCGTTTCCCCCTGATTGCGATTCCCACCACTGCCGGTACCGGAAGTGAGGTGAGCCAGTATCTTGTTATTACCGACTCGCGCAATCATCAGAAAACAGTTCTGCGTGATTCCAGTTTTATTCCCAGCATTGCCGTCTGTGATGCTGAACTTACAAAATCGCTCCCGCCGGGGGTCACGGTCAATACCGGGATGGATGCTTTTTCCCACGCCCTTGAGGCTTATCTGGCTGTGTCCGCCACCGATTTTACCGACGCCCTGGCAACGAAAGCAATCGGTGTTATCGCTGAATACTTGCCCCGCGCCTATAAAAATGGCCGGCGGGATATGGAAGCCCGGGAAAAAATGATGGAGGCTCAGATGCTGGGAGGGATGGCTTTCAGTAATTCGGGACTGGGTCTTTCCCATTCTACTTCCCATGCTCTCGGTTCCCGCTATGAGATTCCTCACGGTCGGGCAAACGCTATTATGTTACCGTACATACTTGATTTTAATCTTGCTGTGGTTCAGAAAAAAGTGGCTAAACTTTTGCCGGTTCTGGCCAGCAGCAGGGGAGCTTTTTCCACCCTGCAGACGGCCCGCCAGGTGGGAAGGATTATCTGGGATTTTATTCGCCGTCTTGATATTCCGGCCTCTTTGCAGGAAGTGGGAGTTCAGAAAGAGGACATTCCCGCGCTTGTTAATCAGGCGATGGCCGATCCTGCCGGCGAAGACAGTCCCTGTGTTGCTTCGGAAAAAGATTTTTTCCACATCTATCATGCTGCTTATGAGGGCCGGATGCCGTTTGGCGATACGGTGGCGGGGGAATAGGGGCTATTCTGAGGTCTCGGTCAGTGTTTTAAAGGGGCGCAGCCAGCTTCGCAGCCCCGGGTACTGGTTGCGCAGGTATGCGTCTATGAAACAGAGCCCCGGGAAAAGAAGCAAAAATCCAACCAGCCCGAAAGCGGCGTAAAGCAGGATCATTCCCAGAACAAGTGTCTCCACTCCAAAATCCCATTCTCCGCCTGCACTGGCTCCCAGCCAGGCCAGAAATAATGGTTTTATCAGGTAATCATCCATTGTAAAGTAAAATAGAAAGACCCCCCCGGTAATTATTCCGCCGATCAGTCCCTGCCAGAGATAAACCATCAGCGTGATCAGCACGGCCATCAGCAGGGTTCCCAGTCCCGGAACAACCAGGTTTCCTAAAAAGAAAACCATGATAAGACCGAGAATTATTTTTCTTTCGAAAAAGGTGATCTCAAAGTAGTTTAATCCTATCAGCCCCGCGGCGATTACTATCCCCAGCAGGATGTAGTAAATGGAATTGAAAACCAGGTACTCGCCCAGCAGCTTGCTGTAAGTGTCCATGATCGCTGAGTTTTTTTTCGCGCTGCCCTCGGCACGGATAAGAAACTTTCTCCCGGCGTCATAGATGGCTGCCCCGAGGGCGGTGAAAAATATGAACCATACCGGCAGCAGGAAAGTGGAGAAAAAACTGTTTAAACTCTGGAAAACCTGCTGAGCGTTTTTTATCAGGACCTGGTAGGGGTCAACGCTGAAGGTAAGTTCGTTTACAAATCGGAAAACTTCCGGGGCAGTCGTCTGGAAGAAATCCCGCACCCAGTTCTGGATGACCGGGTTGCGCATTATTTCATAGTAAAGAGGTGCCAGTAAAACTCCGAAGACAAGGAAAAAAACAAGCAGCAGGCTCTGGATGATAAAAGGAACCGTACCCCAGGCTTTCAGGGGGATAAGCCCGTGCATTATTTTACCCGCTTTCAGCTTGCTCAGCAGGCGCCCCACGATTCCGCTGCGTCTGTATGCACCCTGGGTCAGTCTTTCCCAGCTGTTAACTAAAAACCAGCTGTAGAGCAGTCCCAGCAGGGCCAGAGCGACCATCTTTCGAAAGCGCGGCTCGAAGACCAGCGGCAGAAAAAGAATTGTACACAGGGCAATGACAGCATACTGCAGGAATTTCCGGGCATCGATATTATTGGTCATTTTATTGCCACTCCTGGCGCAGATCAAGTGTTTGTTCGCTGTATTCTCTTAAAAATGTCCGAACCGCGGTATCATTAATACCGCTGCGCAGTTCGTTCATAAAATTTTCCCAGGGCTCCAGGACCTGATCCCCCTGCAGTCGTCCGCCCCAGCCGGCCAGCCACTGTCCCTCGGCTTCCTTTTCTATTTCTGTTGCTTTTTCAAGAACTAACCGCTGGATATAGCGGATAACCTGTTTTTCCTGGTCAAAATCATAATCATCCGGCAGGGGCTCAAAACTGTAGTTTTCCAGGGATTCTTTAAAGGTAACGTAGACGGTGTTTTCGCCAATCAGCTGCCCGGCGCTTAAATCCTGGCTCCGCTGCAGGGTTTCAAAAAGCAGCTCGCGCAGGGTGAGGAGGTTTTTCCAGCGCCGGGGGTCTTTCCGGAAGGAAAAACCTTCTATTTGTCGGGCCTCGTTTACAGCGGCCAACAGGTTATCGTAGATATCATTTAAATCATCGTATGACATCTCCTGTAGTTCGGTTGTTCGCAACCAGCGCTCCCCCCGGCGGGCCAGACTGGTTAGAAGTTGCTCCAGTCTGGAGATTAAACCGTCACTTACAATTTCGGCCAGAGGTTTTTGTTTGTCTGTTGCTTCCAGGACTTCGATATATTCGCGGACATAACTGCGCAGATTGATCTCCTCCAGTGTTTGGCCCGGAGCCATTTGCTCGTGGACCTCGAGAGTGGAGTTGACCTGCTGCCAGCGTCTTTTGAGATCGTTATCTGTTTCAAAGAGCTCCTGGAACTCTTCATATATTTTATTTTCACGGTTATGGATTCGTTCACTCAGAGCTGAGTTTAAAACAATTTCTTGTGGTTGATCAATAAGGGTTTCCGGCAGGTCTTGCAGGGCGAGCAATTCATGTAGTTTTCCCTTCAAGCGGTTGGCCAGTGCATTGTCCCCGTCGATCAGTATGGACTCAATTTCTTTTTTCAAAACTGTGAATCTGCGGCTGCGCATCGCCACCAGCGCCTTCCGCTGCCAGCTGCTGTCGATTTTATCTATATCCAATTTTTCCCCCAGTTCGGTTATCCGGTTTATTAAACGGCTGTATTCCTGCTGCCCCGCCCGGTCGACAGGTAGCCAGTCGGGATCGTTGAAAGTGTCTAAATAATCGCTGAGAATAGAGGAAATCATGATCTCTTCGATTATCTCACCGTTTTTTTCCAGGTTTTTGTGGGCCAGGGCTAAGCGCTCGTTAAGCAGAGAATAATTTTTTTCCTCAAGTGCCTGGACGAGAGTTTCTGTTTCATTTTTTACTCTGTCCAGGACCTGGTTTTGCTGCTTGATAAAATCTTCTCCCTCGGGAAAGGAGCTGATGGTTTCGCGCAGTCCCTGTAGTTTTTCGATCGATATCTCAAATTGTGGCTTAAAATGTTGTTTGCCCAGCAGGGTACTGTAACTGTTTAGCAGTCTGGTTTTTAGTTTTTCCCGCGCCGCCCGGTTTTCTTCGCTGAGCAGCATCTGCTGGTTTTCCGGTTTGGTGGCCAGTGTTTCTTCAATTTCTTTAATAGCTATAAGCTGTGATGTGATATCGGGGATCGCTGTTTCTGTGAACTGCCGGGGGGTGACCTCTAACTCTTCAATGCTGTTTTTATACCAGAGTCTCATATCTTCGATAAAATATTCCCTGAAGTTCTCCTGTGTTGTTATAAAATCCTTGTGTTGTTCCCAGGGAGTCGCCTGCAGGTAACCGTTAATTTCACGGGTCAGTTTTTGATAAGTGTGGCTGAGTTCTAATAGTTTGTCGTTTAATTCTATTATACCGGCATCCCCGCCCCGTCCGGGTTGAGGCCAGCTTGTTAAATACTGGCTGATCTGTTGGGCGGCCACCCGGGTGGAAGAGGAGTAGACGTTGTCGCATTTGACAGTGAAAATCTGCCGGCAACTGTACTGGTCGGCGTATATTGAACCGTAATCACGGACGATTATATTTGGAGTATCCGAGGAATCGAGATAGGCTTCCAGGCCGCGGGCTGGATGAAAAGGAAGTTTTGTGAGCTGCTGCATCCGTTTCAAATCTCGGCGCAGATTTGTCCGCAAATCTGAAGAATGAACGAAAAGACGTTCCAGCTGCCGGTTATCCAGAAACCGGTTATAAATTTCAAAAAAATCCGTATCTTCCCCCCGCCTGTTTTCGAGTCCGACCAGTTCCACTGTTACCCGGTGGATCTTAAAGACGGATTCCCTGAGCTGCTGCATTTCCTTTTCGGTAAGTTCCTCGCGAGGGGCAAGTTGAGAAAGCAGCCTGCCGGCGTGCTCATAAAGTTCGTCGTCCGGCTGGCGCTGCTGGAAATTTTCGGCCAGCCCCACAAACTCAGTTACCGGGTTACCGAGAAAATCACGGAACCGTCCAGCTATCGGTTGACCGTAGTAGAATATCAGTAATCCCGCGATTACCAGCGGCAGAAAAATAAGGGTGATATTGATCATGAAAGTCCATATTTTCCATAAACTTTTCATCTGAATCAATACCTTCGTCTGGCGTCTGAGTTCATTTTTTTATTTTAGCTCCAGTTCCTGCTGTGCTTCTTCGGCTTCCTCATCGCTGTTATTCCTGTGATAAACAGTGACAAAATAGTCGATCGATTTTCGGGCACCGTGTCCGCCGATCTGTGATCGGCTGTCGAAGGGGGTTATTTTTCCGTTTTTCACCGCTGCCGGGGTTGAACTGGCGAGAACTTCCCGGATTCTGTCGTTTTTACCGGGCCGGACCAGGAAGCGGCCCTTGCCGCCCCGGTTCTGGGCTTCGATTTCCGATACATTTAAGGCCGCGCAGGTGTCTTTTCCCCGCAGCAGTAAAATCTCATCATCACGGGCCAGTGTCGCCCCGGCTAACGGTTCTCCTTTTTTGGCCACCACCCCACGAGCGCCGCGACCCATCGAGCGAATGTCTTCGCTTGAGAATCTGATCCCCTTGCCATTTTCGGAGACCGCGATGATATCGGCATTATTTCGCTCGTGAATGACGGCCACCACTTCGTTGTCCTCTTCTTTGAAATCGATATATTTTATTCCGCTGGGCCGGATTGATGAAAAATCACTGTCCCCGGCGATATCCAGTTTTTTTACGTAACCGTTTTTAGTAAAAACGTAAGCCGACCGTGCCGAGGCGGGGATGAAACCGGCTACCTGCCGGATATTTGAGTTTATCTGCTGGAAGGGGACCCCCCGTTTGTCGCGGTGGGTGTCGGGAATGTCAGCCGGAAGAAAACTGAATACGGAACCGCTGCTGTCGAACACAAGCCACTCGCTCAGGGTGTCGGTTTCGAAAAATGTCTGCGGCACCACCGGCAGTTCCTCCATCTTTTTGTTCCCGTGGTCGCGCCGGATGTAGCCACCGGGATAAAGCGAGAGCACAACAGGTTCGCTGTGGCGAAGATCCTCTTCCTCGATCTCCATCTGTTCATGTTTTATTCGCGTGTGTTTTCTTAATGGCTCGCCGCAATCTCTTTTTTCGCCATATTTTTTTCGGATATCTTTATACCAGCCTTTAATAACTTTTGCCCGCTCTTTTTCCGAAGCTAAAAGACTATCGTATTCTTTGATCGATTCAACCAGGTCGTCGCGTTCCTGCTCTATCTCGATCTGTTTCATGTTGGTCAGGGTTCTGATCCTCCGGTCGAGGACCGCTTCTGCCTGGATCTCAGTCATGTCAAATTCATGCTGGAGGGCGCTTGAAGCTTTTTTCCCGTTCTCGGACTGGGTTACAATTTCAATCACCCGGGCAATATCGACCAGCGCTTTGATCAATCCCCGGACGATGTGCAAACGGTCTTTAGCCATTTCCCGCCGTTTTTTTGTATTTCTGACCAGCACTTCGTCCATGAAATTGTTGAAATTTATAATAATTTCCTTGAGATCAAGCTGGCGGGGTACCCCGTCGACCAGGGCTAAAAATGCCACCCGCTGGCTTACTTTCAAAGATGTTTTTTCATAAAGATTATTAAGAATAATCGAAGCTGATTTGTTCAGCCGGCACTCGACAACCAGTCGCAGCCCCTGTTTGTCCGATTCGTCGCGCACGGTCGAAATACCCGGGTCGCCGTCTGATTTTGCAAGGTCGACCATTTCGTCGATAAGTTTTGATTTATTGACTCCGTAGGGCATCTCGTCGATAACAATCGCCTGCCGCTTGGGACTTAAATCCTCGATGTGTACGTGTCCGGCCAGTTCAAACTGCCCTTCGCCGGTTTTATATATTTTTTCCAGTTCTTCCGGCTCAACAAAAATTTCCCCGCCGGTCGGATAATCGGGCCCTTTGATTTTGTCGAGAAGTGTTGTCCAGTTGGCTCTTTTTGGTTCCTTAAGATCGATCAGTTGAATACAGGCGGAAAGTATTTCGTCCAGGTTGTGAGGGGGAATATCGGTTGACATTCCGACGGCAATCCCGCTGCTGCCGTTGACCAGCAGGTTGGGGAAGGGGACGGGCAGAACTTCCGGTTCAACAGTTGAACCGTCAAAATTTTTCTGCCAGTCGACGCTGCTTCCTTCCGGTTTCAGGCGAACAAAAAATTCCATTGCCGTGTCGGTGAGTCGTGATTCAGTGTAACGCATGGCAGCCGGTGGATCGCCGTCTATTGAACCGAAATTACCCTGGCCGTCGATTAGCGGCAGTTTCAGTGAAAAATCCTGGCCCATTCGAACCATTGCCGCGTAAACGGCCTGGTCACCGTGGGGATGGTATTTCCCCAGAACCTCACCGACGGTGCGCGCGCTTTTTTTATGTGGTTTATCGGCGGTTAAACCCTGTTCCCACATGCTGTAAAGTATTCGCCGCTGAACAGGTTTTAATCCGTCGCGAGCGTCGGGCAGGGCCCTGTCGGTGATGACGCTCATCGCGTATTCGGTATATACTTCCGGCAGGTAATCCTTTATTTCACGTCTGCGGGTCTGTTTTTTTTCTAACATCTTTTCCTCCTGTTTTTGTTTTTAACTGGCCGCAGGCGGCTGC
>JBKGYI010000044.1:0-8084 GCA_046546195.1 bacterium
TAGAAAAAATTTAGGTGGCATGTTATACTGATTTTCAACCAGTTAACCTTATGCTCAGGTTTTATTCACTTTTTCAGGAGGATAATCGTGGAATTAAAATCAGGTGCCGAGTACTCAGTTTATGAAGAAAAACCACTCCGGGTTCAACCGATTCGCTGGCGAAAATTAAGCGAAATCCGTCCCCACGAAGCGGTACACAAGCAAGCCCTGGAATCTTTCTGTAATAGTTTACGAAAAAAAGGTCTTTTCTATAAACCAATCCTTATTGACGGAGAAAGCGGGACAATCTTAGACGGCACACATCGCTGGGCCGGACTGCGGGAAATGGGAGCCAAACAGGTTCCCACAATCGAATTCGATTATCTTAACGATCAGGAGATAAAAGTTTTTACCTGGTATCCCATCACCGACCAGCCGGCTCGCAAAGTTTTAAAAATAGTAGAAAAACTGGCTGATGAAATAGAAGCTCTGCCCCCCGAGCAAACATTTTATCCGCCGCCTAACGGGGATCAGATCCTGCTGACCAATGATTTGAGCTACCGTTTAAAGGCCGACGACATTAAATTTTTTAAAAACCTCGGTCAGGAACTCGACCTGGAATTTGTTCAGGATTACAACCAGCTGGTGAAACACATAAACGGAGCAAAGCAGGGCTGTGGTTTTTTAAGACAACCACCATCCCGGGCCCAGGTCATTGAGATAGCACAGAGTGGAGAAAGCGTTCCCGCCAAAGCAACCCGACACTGGCTGCCCTTCAAATACCAACATATTATGGTAAAAATTGAGGAGATAGTACCATGACTCAGGAACTTCCCTTCCAGATTAATTCCAGATTTTTAGAGGAAAGTATAAAAAGTTTAAAAAAAGAGACCGGTTACGGGCGCGAGGAGCTTATCCGCGGGCTGACCTATATGATCGGGCGCCGCTGCGGGCAGACAATACAAAAGCTGGCAGAAAAGAAAGAACCTGCCCTGCTTAAAGAGCTGGAGATTGCCATCCTTCATTCATCGGAAGAGAAATAACAGGTTTCGCTTTATCCCCTGATTTTAAATATTATCCACACGATAAAAAACTGTTCTGTTATTTTCCTCTTCCACCTGTAAAAAATATATCTTCTCACCATGGCGACGCAAAGCACCAACATACCCGGGCAGTCGCCCGCTTTCCCATACTTTATCCAGCTCTCTATCACGCTCTTCAAACAAGTAAAGCTGACTCTGGGAAAAAAGCTTAAAACGCCTGAACAGTCCTGCCCCTTCGCTCTGATTATGGGCAATAAAAATATAGTTTTTCCCCTCTTTTTCATACAGGGCCCAGGAAGGATGTAAAATCGAAGATCGGGGCCCCTGACGAGCTTCAATCTCAAGCGGACTATCCCCATATTTTTCCTCAGTGCGGTAGATCAACTCATCATTTAGATATTTTTCCAGCCGACCGCCGGGACTAATACGCCAGAAATACCGGTCTTTCACATTAAGAGCGGACGGGACAGTCCGGGAAACAAGATCAATATCACCCTCGTCCCACTCCCAACCTTTCGGACTAATTTCTACAGGATGAAGTTTTTCAGCGAAAGGATCAAACAACCCGGTCCGCAGGGCCCGAAATTTATCACCTGTTTTTTCAACCCAGAAATTCTGTTCCTCCCACAAACGCTCAAACTTATAGGTCTGCGGAATATACCTGTAGTACGCCGTCCGAACACTCCCACGTCTTCTATAAACAAGCAAAAATTCGAGATACTCCCCTCCACCCGAAGACGGCCCCCCGGACAGCAAGCTCAAAGACAGCAAATCCCCCTGAATATCCTGACTGCTTACTGTCTGCGCTTCATCATCAATTAGATCAAGCAAGCGAATATCATTTTCGCCGGCAACCAGCAGACGATCTTCATCGATTAATAAAAAATCCCTCATTACTCCTGAAAAAGAAACAACAGTATCAATTTCAGGAAGAAGACGACCTCGATAGCGGCGTTCATCCGGCGCATCAAGAGATAGTGTGGCCACCTTTTCCCCGTTGACGTGCTGTAAGCGAAGCTGACCCGGTTCAATTTTCAACAGGTATTCCGTCCCCTCAGCCTCCGAGCCCGGTTGGCCCAGTTTGATCGCCTCAATCTGTTCTATCTCTAACAGCCGGCCGCCAAGTTCCTGACTTTTTTTTCCGATATCCAGGTAAAGAACCACTGGCCGACGGCGTACCCGGTCGCCCGCTCGTGCATACGGCAGGAGCGATTCACTTAAAACAAGCCGGCCAATCCCCTCCCCTGCAGCTTCAAGACGCCCCCGGGCCAGATGAACTTTCTGAGCACGCAAATCAGGCGATTCCCCCTCTAAAACTGTTCGCAGCAAATCTACTGTTGCCGGAAGTTGCCCTTTTTCCAGCTCAACAAAAACATCTTCTCCATCGACTAAAATAACTACCCCTTTTAAATCAGGAATATTTTTGGAAACAAAATTAACTATCTGTTCATCCTTTACTTCGGGGGGAAGGGGCTGAAAAGCAGCTGAAAAAAGAAACAAAAGGGCAAGCAAAAACAAAGCGCTCATCCGAGCCCCGGGAAACGGATCTGATTTTTTCAATTCCATTTATTCCCGGTTTTTGCGATAATCTCGTCGAACGGTTTGGGCCAGCTATAATAATACCCCTGGTGCAAATCCACTCCAAGTGAACATAATTTTTTGGCTGTTTCTTCATTTTCAATCCATTCGGCAATTACTGTAATATCCATTTCACTGCATAGTTCAGCAATCGAACGGACAAAATTCTGATCCACGTCATTCTCAACCAGTTTTAAAATAAAAGATCCGTCTATTTTTAAATAATCAACCGGAAACTCTTTTAAGGTTTGGAAAGAACCATGACCCACTCCAAAATCATCAAGTGCAAAACTAAAACCATGATCATGGGCGGCATCAAGCAGGTTCTGGATAGCAACTTCACTATGGGAAGCAAGCAGTTGCTCGGTAACCTCCACAACCAGCCGGTCAGCGGGAAAATTCAGCGAATCCATTTTAACACTCAAATCTGTAAAAAAATTGCTCTGCAGCAAAGAGGTCGGAAATAGATTGATAGAAACCAGCGGCAGCTGCTCGGCACCAAGATGTTCACAGGTCTGCGTTAAAACCCGATCAACCACCCATTTATCCAGCTGCCTGGTCAATCTCCCCTCATAAACTATCTCCGAATAATCTCCCAGCGTATTCATATCACCGTCACCGGTGTCAAAGCGAAGCAATGCCTCCTGAAAACAAACTTCCCCGGTTTTTGCATTAACAATCGGCTGATAATGCATCTCCAGTCTACTGTCGGCAAGCGCTTTAAATACCTGGTCGGCCGAGTTCATCCGGGCGGTAAGTGATTTACTGTCCGCCGGACTGTAAAGATAAACGCGTCTCCGTCCCACCTTCACCTTACCCCGGTTTAACGCCCTGTTAGCAGCCGATATAACCGACTCCAGATTATCCCCGTGGCGAGGATAGATTGCCACCCCGGCGTGGATTTCAAAAGTTATCTCATCGCCATCTGATTGCATAGTATGTTCATAAGGTTCCAGCATTCCCTCCAGGTAACCCTTGACATCCCTCTCGCTCTCGACCTCTAAAAAAAGTCCGAATTCATCCCCGCCCAGTCGACCAATCAGCGTCTCCCGGGAAACCCTGTTCTTCAGCCAGCGCGCACAAACCTGCAGGGTCTTGTTACCAACCCAGTAACCATAGAAATCATTTAACTGCCTGAAATCTGCCAGATCAACAATAACAAACGCAAACTCTTTTTCTTCCCCCCTGCTTTCCGCTTCCTGGAGCAGCTCGGTGATCTGTTCGAAAAAATAACCCCGGGTGGGCAAACCGGTCAGGGTATCGTAATGGGCCATAAACTCCGCCTCGGCCACCGCTGCCTCCGCGCTTTTTTCCGCCGCTTTAATATCAGCAATACTTTCGATCATCCCCTCGATCATCTCTACGTTTCCCGCTTTATCAAAAATCGGACGGCCCCGTTCTTTCACCCATTTCTCCTGGCCCTCGGCTGTGATTATTCTGTATTCAACCACAAAAGCCTCCTTCCCCTCAACCGCTTCCTCAATCGCTTCGTTAACCGCATTCCGGTCCTCATAATGAATTATTTCGCCAAGCGAAACCTTGTTGCTGTCTATAAGTTCCCCTGGTTTATAGCCTGTTAGTTTTTCAGCCCGGCCGCTGGCAAATTTTACTGTCCGCTCTTTGTTATGCAAACAACCATAGATCATACCCGGCACATTATCGATCAGACTTTTCAACCTTTTTTGCCTCTGGTTAGCCTTATATTTTGCGGTTTCAAGCTGTTTAAGAAAATGGTAAATTACAAAGAAAAGAATTAACGCTGTTACAAATATAAAGGACAGCCCTTTGAATAATTCGGATTGAAAATATTCCACACCCAGACCGCTCCATAAGATAGCAAGTTGCCCGCTATAAACAATCCACAGTGAACCCAGCAAAGCATAGATACAGCTTATTGTCGCCGATACTTTAAAAGCTCTGCTCTGGTATGTTTTCATTTTTCTATCCCGTCTTCAGACAGCTGGTTATAAAAAAACATAAAAATCGATTGGCTATAAAATTTTATCAATCACTATTCATTGTGGGGAATAACATATTCAGACCCCCCAATAAATTCTCTTATCGGTGAGGTTGTCGGAATGATATCAAAATTAGGAAACTGTTCAACGCTATCCAGCAAAGAGCTGGTCCTTTTTCCCCGGGCATAAGCGGCAAAACGCCCTTCAGCCTTTAAGCTATCAATATAATTATGGTCGGGATATTGTTCCCCGATAGCAGTTTTTAAAACCGACAATTCATAGGGGAGCCCGGAGTTTATAACTGCCTCCGTGGAGAATATGTAGGGGATAATATGCTTGAGCTCACCTTTGCGAACATAGGGCCAGTGAGAAAGAGTGTTTTCCATGCTGTAGCCGCGATGCTTGGAATCGCGAATCATTCGCTTGAGCAACCGTACATCAGCCCAGCGGCTGTGGTGACCGTCAATATCACGGATGACATTCATCGACTCAATGTAAATACGGAATTTGCGACTCTGGGGCACAGAACTGGTAAGGTTACGATAGAGACCGTGCAGACAGTCAATAAGGACAATCTCCCCCTCATCACAGCTAAACGGTTCGACACCGTCACGTTCACCGGTCTGAAAATTATATTTCGGCTTATCTATTGTTTTGCCGTTAATCAGCTGCTCAAGATGCTGGTTTAAAAGGGGCATATCAATCGCCTCGGGCATCTCAAAATCATAATCTCCGAAACGATCCTTGGGCTGATCTTTCAGGTCATAAAAATAATCATCCACGTTCAACTGTTTGAACTTCAAACCCTCCTTATGAAGCTCATTACCAATGATCACCGTGGTGGTGGTTTTGTTTGAACATGACGGACCGGCAATAATCACAACATCAATCTCATCCTTACGTTCCAGTATTTTGGAGGCGGCCGCCTCAATATCAGTTTTAAAGCGCCGCTCGGCGGCCAGAACAAGCTCTTCAAGATCGCCCGGCCCCTCGCCGGTTAACCAGCGATTCAATGCAAAGATACTGTCACACTCGTGATCAATATTCCATTCCATTGTTTTGCGAACAACGTCTTTGTGAATCCCGTTATTCGTAAATTGCAGTTCCGATATATCGCCAGACCTTACTTTTTTGCGACCCTCGCGATAAATCATATATCCTTCGGCAACCTGTATTTCACCCAGCTCTTTCAAAGTTTTTTCAACAGTATCCTGGATATATTCACGAGTCGGACATAAAATTTCAGGAGGCAGATCTATCTTACTCATTTCTATTACTTTTCGTTTCAAATAATGCACAATCGCCAGCCGCTGGGCATCATCAAGATCGGGAAAAAGGCTGTGCGTATAACGCGGTGAGACATCAGCCGATTCAATTTCGCTGCGGATAAATTCTTCCAGCCGTTCATCCTCGCGCGCCGGATCACGGCTGCTAATTCTATCCTTATAGTATTCCATTAAAACAAAAGTCAGCCGCTCGGTCACGAAAGCTTCGTCCATCCGATGCTCGCGTTCTTCTTCGTTGTAGCTTATATACTGGACAACAAACTCCGAAACCAGATAATCAAGGTCATAATATTCTTTGTAAATCCTGTCTGTAACTCGACGGGCATAGTTCTGTGCTCGGCGTTCGGGAAGATTAAGCTCGTCCCCTTCAACATCTTCGATAGCCCGGGCAATCGAATCAACAATCCGGGAAATATCAAAATCTTCAATCACATTGTCTCTGTTCACATATTTAACTACCGTGTTTGGAATACTCATGTTTCCTCCCTGATATAAAAATTACTGTTGTCTCTGGCTCGCGTTATTTAATGCTACAATTATAGCCTATAGAAACCGGTGGACAAATCAGTACTGATTTATATGCAAAGTTCATAAAAACCTGTCTTATTAGTTTATTTTTTTGTTAATTGAGTTAATATTATACTATTGACATCTTATGATTAAAACAATAACGGTGCCTGAACAGCATGGAACCTCTGCAACACGAATCAGGAACCATACTACCAATGAATTTGACAGCCCGGGCATCCTCTTGCTAAATTCTTATGGTATCAAACTGCCGGGGTGGCGGAATGGCAGACGCTATGGACTTAAAATCCATTGGGCCGCATGGCCCGTGAGGGTTCGAATCCCTCTCCCGGCATTAGCACCGCTTCGATTGACTGCAGGCAGCCTTCTGTAATATAATACTATCAATCGAAAAGAAAATCCCCACCAAACAGGCGCGTAGCTCAGGGGTAGAGCGCTACCTTGACACGGTAGAGGTCGGCGGTTCGAAACCGCCCGCGCCTACCATTAAACCAGTTCAATGTTCAAAGTTCACAGTTCAATGTTAGGAAAACTCTGCAAGCCGACCTCCGGGGAGTCTGAGGGGATTCCCCTCAGGCCTTCAGGCACAGGATGTGCCGTGGGGGAGCAGCGTAGCGTTGAGGGGGAAGATGCTTCCCCCTTAAGGAGCACGACGCGACGGGTCGCGCGGTTCGAAACCGCCCGCGCCTACCATTAAAACCCAGTTATAAGTTGAAAGTTGTAAGTTGCGAGTTGAAACCAAAACTCTGCAAGCCCCGCTTCTCTACGCTAAAATTTAAATCATGAAATTTTCAGCAAACGTGAAAGGGATCGGCGCCCCACGGCTATTGAGTTACGGGTTGCGAGTTACGGGTTGCGAGTTGAAAACCCGGAACCCAAAATCCGTAACAAGCAACCCAGGTACGGCGGGGCGCTTTCGGGATCCTCCAGCATATCCAGGTGATCCAGTATCCGGAAGATCACACGTGGGTCACAGATGAAGGATACTATCTTCATCTTCTCGCCACATTCTAGGGTCCTTCCTGCTCCCTCCATGGAGCCCAGGACATTTCCTTCCCTCCGGTTGGTCACACACAAGCGGATCTACTTCATAGACCTGCTTGATCAGCATCGCCCAGCGTTTGTGGGCTTCGGTGGCCGGACGGACATGGGTTGTCTTGCTTCCCTGCTCTCCTGCGGTCTTTGCCCGCTTCCCCCGGGCCACATTAGAATACCAGCCATAATAGCGTGTCAGGTGCTGGCCCTTGTCCGGTATGTGCTGGGTGACCTGGGCTAAAAAGTCCAGCGGATCAAAGACTTCGAAGTTGCGGGTGATATATCTAATTTATCAAGTAACGAAAAATATAAAAATAATGGCAGTAGTAGTCCGCCGATGAGTGTAATAAAAATATAAATATAAATATTATTTTTTAGTAATGTTCGTGATTTTTTATTTATACAAAGTAAACCGCATAAAATAACCAAAGGAATATACATAGTTATTCCTACGGTTGGAAAAAATGAAAAGAAATCAGATATAAAAATATTTTTATTAAATAGATATAATGTCATTTTTTTAAAATTTTCTTTCGTCTAACGTGTCGGCGGGTTTCCGCTGTTTTTATGCCCAAAGGGCATAAAAATGGCGGAATACCCGCCTGTTATGCGAAGTGCTAAGCGGCTTTCGGCGAAGCCGAAACTAAGCAGTTGTGCAAGCACGGACTTTCAGCCCG
>JBKGYI010000045.1:0-7888 GCA_046546195.1 bacterium
GTGAACATTCGGAATGGTTCTGCTGTCCCTTTTGTTATTAGTTCGTCTATCAGTACCCCAATATAAGCTTCGCTGCGTGACAGGATAAGTGGTTTGTGTCCCGCCACATTAGCAGCAGCATTTGCTCCGGCTATCAGCCCCTGGGCCGCCGCTTCTTCATAGCCGGTGGTTCCATTGACCTGTCCGGCAAAAAACAGTCCCGCGACCCGCCGGGTTTCCAGGGTGGCCTCCAGCTGGGTCGGCTGGAAATAATCATATTCAATAGCATAGCCCCAGCGGGTTAGTTCTGCTTTTTCCAGACCCCGGATGCTGCGCACCATCTGCAGCTGGACATCAACCGGCAGGGAGGTGGGGATTCCGTTGGCATAAAGTTCCGTGGTTGCCAGTCCTTCCGGTTCTAGAAAAACGGTGTGGCTTTCCTGGTGGCTGAACTTTACAACTTTATCCTCTATCGAAGGGCAATAGCGAACTCCGGTTCCCTCTATTACTCCTGTTCCATATAGAGGGGAGCGGTCCAGGTTATTTCGTATTATATCATGTGTTTCGGGGTTTGTTTCGCCCTGCCAGCAGGGCAGCAGGTTTTTTGGGCTGTTATCGGAAAAAAAACTGAAAAAGGGAGGTGGTTGATCGCCGTTCTGACGTTCGAATTTTGAATAATCGACCGTTTCACCATCAATGCGTGGTGGGGTGCCTGTCTTCAGGCGGCCCTGCTCAAAACCGAGTTCGAGCAGTGATTCGGCAAGTTTTGAGGAGGGAGCTTCTCCCATTCGCCCGGCCCCGAAATTGATCTCGCCGATATGGACAAGTCCGTTTAAGAAAGTGCCCGCGCAGAGTACGGCGCTGCTGCAGTTATAGGTAACACCGGTAATTGTTTTTACCGCTTTTATCCGGGAATCTTTCACCATTAATCTGGCGGCACGATCCTGTTTTATCGTGAGATTGTCCACCTTCTCGAGCATCTGGCGTACTGTGCGCTGGTAGAGCTGGCGGTCACATTGGGCCCGCGGTGCCTGGACGGCGGGTCCTTTACTTTTATTAAGTATTTTAAACTGGATACCGGCTTTTTCGGTTGCTTTGCCCATGATTCCGCCCAGGGCGTCTATTTCGAGGACAATCTGTCCCTTGGCCAGCCCGCCGATAGCCGGGTTGCAGGACATCTGGCCGATAAGATCATAGTTATCACTGAGCAGCAGGGTTTGTGCGCCCCGCCGGGCAGAAGCGGCCGCTGCTTCCACCCCGGCGTGTCCGCCGCCGACAACTACCACATCAAAATCATCATTAATCATAATATAACCGGCTCCTGATAAATTCGATTGGAAAAACATTAAGATGAGAAGGTATGATTCTATCTTTTTTATTGTAATTATAACAGAGCAAAAATAATTTGTATTTTCGATTTTCATCCAGACGTTTATATACTCGGCGGTCTATAAAATATTATGTGTGTGCCATTTATTTTGTGACATACGGCGTGTTATTGTGATATTCTCAAAGAAACAGATGCTAAAATCGAGCCGGATGTTTTGGAAAGGTGATTAATAACATGCAGGTTTACAGGTTGATGACAGCGGCCGGTGAAACGGTTTACGCAACCCCGGGTAAAAAAAGTTACCGAAAAGTTGAAGGGAGTTTGCGGGAGGGGTTTGAAAAGACGGATATTGCCATTATTGGTGTGGAAAAGATTCTGCCGCCGCTGGATCCGGTCTGTATCTATGGGATAGGCCTTAACTACCTGGGCCATGTTGAAGAATGGGGAGAAAGACCGCAGGAACCGCTTATTTTTATGAAAGCGCCGACCAGCGTAATTCCAACCCACGAGCGGATAGTGTTGCCCGAAGTGGCCCCCGAACATGTTGATTTCGAGGCTGAGCTGGCGGTTGTAATTGGAAAACCGGCCCGAAATATTACAGCGTCGTTGGCCGGCGAGGTAATCGCCGGGGTGACCTGTGCTAACGATGTTACCGCCCGTGATTGCCAGAAGAAAGACGGGCAGTGGGTGCGGGCGAAGTCGTTTGACACTTTCTGTCCCCTGGGACCCTGTCTGCAGACCGACTGGCAGGATGCCGAAAAGATAGAAGGCCGGCTGAACGGTGATTTATACCAGGAAGCTTATTTTACCGAGCTTATTTTTTCTGTTCCCGAGCTGGTTGAATACCTGTCACATCAGTTCACCCTGCGGCCGGGCACGGTTATTTTAACCGGAACGCCCGAGGGAGTCGGTTTTGCCCGTGACCCCGAAGAATACCTGCTTCCCGGCGACACCTACGAAGTAACTATTCCCGCCGTAGGAACCCTGGAGAACAAAGTGTCCGGTTAGCAAGAAGAGGGTTGAGCAATTAAATCCAGAAAGATAAGAAAACTTTGGAGATTGCCGCATAAATCACCGCGAGCGGTCAGGTCCCAAATCCTGTTGGAATTGTTCTCTTTTTCTCCTCATTTTCAGCGGGCCCTCCAGGCCACAAGAAAACTCAAATCCGGAAAAAAGAGAACGGCTTCCACTTTTGAATTCACACAACTTTTGGGACACTATCTCACGATCTGGGTTCAGCTGAGATTTTATGGTTATTTGGAAATTATTTTTTCTATACGAGAGAGGATCCATTCATTTCTTTTTGGACCGCCGGCGCCGCGGGGCAATTGTGCGCTTATATATTCAGAGTAGCGATTCAACTTAAGAAATTCGGCGAACCAATTCTGTAGAAAGTTTTTAACTTCAAGATCGCTTTTCCGGATTTTTTCTTCCAATTCTGAACAACCATCGAGTAAGCGGACTATATCCTCAAAATCTTCGCTCCCCCAAAAATCTTCTTTTCCGCGATCCTCAAATGCTTCTATCTTGGAAGCCATCATATACGGCAAGCTAAAAACCATAATTTTACTGTTGTCTGGGAGAGTTTTTGTAACTGGCTGTTTAAAACCGGGTTTATACCAGTGATTGTGGAAACCAAGAATTGACTCTTCAAGAGGAATAATGTCAATGATTAATCTTCCGTGTTTCCAGCGACAGATAGGTGCATCGTCGGAAATATCATGTTTCAAACCTAGAGAACGCAGTTTGTCTTCCAGTTTATAATATGCCGCTCGAGTTGTTACCTTCACAACAACATCAGTGTCCATGGTTGGTCGGACGGCAGGACTTGATGGGTCATCCAGGTAAAGGGGAATAGTGGCACCACCGGTGTAAACCAGTTTTAGCTCTAATTGCGAAAGAATTTTGTGAGTATTGGTTAAAATCTGTAGTGGGTGATTCATTGGGGAAACAAAAGTTTTTTTAACTCTATTTTCGACATTTTTAATTCGCGAGCGCGACCGATCCGCAGTCCGTCAACGAGGATGAGGCTTTTGTAAAACAGAGGATCTTCCCGGCAGGCTTCGATTTTAGGATAAAATGGAGAAACAGACATTCCTCTGTGTTCTCCCTCAGGATGTTCCCAGACATACTGGTCCTCTTTTTCTGACATAAGGTTTTCTTTTAGAGGGGAGGCGGAATGTGCCGTCGGAATTCCCCGGGTAAAATTGCCAACCGAAGCTGGATAAATGTATTTCACCGCATGAACTATAATTTCATAGAGGGGTTCTAATACAACCTGTCTTGATTCTTTTTTATATAAGCGGCCTTTTTGGCAGCGTTTCAGACAGCGGTACAATTCACCGGTCCCAATATACAGTTCCCCGGACATTTGCTCATAAGTCCAATCATCAGTATTTAAATGAATTTTGAGAAGAATTGCGATATCTTTGCTTTTTAGCACTGTTAGAACTCCTTTATTCCAAATTCCGGAATACGGAATAAAATATAATACATTTATCCTGGATTGTCAATTTTTTTGGCACCCGCATTCAAGGTGGGATTGGCAATTTGAGTGTGAGGCGGGGTAAGAAATAGGAAGATTAGATATTTTTAAATAAACAGCAGCACTGTTCCTAATGGCAGGGACAATATTCCTCCGGCCAGCCACCAGGCGGGGTGGTAGAAGTTGCGGGCCCATTTTTTAACCAGCGGGTAGGGCAGCAGGCAGTAGCTGGCCCCTTCGATCAGCATTGCCCAGCCAAGCAATGTGAGCAGGATGGGCGGTTCGAGTGTCCAGTTGTTGTGGAGGATGACTATTATAATTCCGGCCAGGGTGTAAAGACTGCATACAGTGTAAAAAAGTGCCCGCGAATCGATTAATTCTTCCAGTATCCCGGAAAAGCTCTTGAATTTCAGCAGTAAAAATATACCCCAGAAAATAAAAAAACAACCGGTAATCGCAGAGAGGGATTCTGGCATGGTAACAGCTCCGGGTTAAATTATTCAAATCTGGTTCTGGATATCTTTGCAATCTTTGAAGATTTTTACTATGGAGATAAAAATTATCATGAACTCCAGGCGGCCGAGAAACATTGCCGTGGTTGATGTCCAGAGGATAACGCCGGGTGCTTCTGCGCCGATAATACCGGCAGACAGCCCGACTGTGCCGAGGGCAGAACTGAATTCAAACATTGATTCCTCAAGTTCGAATCCCTGGCTTAAAAAAATCAGGACACCGCTAAAATAGAGTAACATGTAAAGGAAAACATAATTGGCAACGCTGCGCACATTGGCGGCAGTGATTTTCATCTGTTCGGCTCCCCGCCAGACATAATCATAGCTGACGGCGTTTTTAGGTTTGAATATATTTTTTATTTCAACCAGCAGTGATTTAAAAAGAAAATGAATCCTGAACTGTTTTATCCCGCCGGCGGTCGACCCGGCCCCCCCGCCAATTAGCATCAGCAGAATAATGACCATCATCCCGAAGGCCGGCCAGCCGCTAAAGGAGACGGTTGAAAATCCGGTTGTGCTTAATGCAGATATCACCTGAAAGATAGCTATTCGAAAAGAATCTGACAGCCGTCCGGCCACGCCCCCCAGTCCTAAAAAGGCAACCAGGGGAATCAGTAATGAATAAAGAAAAATCTGCAGTTTGACCTCACCGTTTTTGAAAAAAGTTTTAAATTTTCCGCGCAGTAAAACATAGTGAGTGGCAAAGTTAAGGTTACCGAGAACCATAAGCAAGCAGGTGGCGATTTCAATTGGAAAGCTGTTGTAGTAACCGATACTTTCCGACCGGGTGGAAAAACCACCGGTAGAAAGAGCGGCCATTGAATGGTTTATGGAATCAAAAAGTCCCATCCCTAGCAGATAGTAAATAACAATACCGCTAAAAACATAGCCGCTGTAGATAATCATAATCATTTTCGCCGAACGTTTTACGTGGGGGAGAAGCTGGTCACTTCTTCCTTCGGCCTGGTAGATACCAAATCCGTAGGGATTTATAATCGCCGAAAGCATAATCACGGCAAGACCCGCCCCTCCCAAAAAATGCATAATACTGCGCCAGAGAAGAAAAACAGCCGGAGTAGTGGTCACATCAACCACGGACAGTCCGGTGGTTGTTATTCCGCTTACCGATTCGAATAGCGCCTGTGTGAAATTAAGTTTACCGGCCAGTATAAAAGGTAGGGCAAAAAATATAGAAGCCAGCAGCCAGGAGATTACCACGATGACCCCCCCTTCCTGCAGGGAAAGAGTGACCTCGGGATCGTTTTTACGGGTAATGATGTAGAGAAAAACCCCGGTGGCCAGGGCAATCAGGGCGGAGTTGATAAAGGGCAGAGTATAAGGAAGTTCCCCGGGATACCAGGGAAGAATAACAAGCGGGGTGAGGATTACCAGAGCGGCAAACATTGTCAGGAAAGAGATGTACCTGAAAATCAGCAGATAGCGGTTTTTAAGGATGGAATTGTAGTTCAAATTAATTCACCTGTGGATCAGGCATCTTCGCCCACCAGCCTCGACATGACTTCCCCCTGGCTTTCGGGCAGAGCAATTACCAGCACCCGATCGCCCGGTTCAAATACCGTCTGGCCGTAAGGCAGTTGCACTTCACCGTGGCGAATCAAACAGCCCAGCACGGAATTTTGGGGCAGGTTCAGGTCCTGCAGCGGGGTATCAAGAGCCGGGGAATCCTCGGGGATTATTACTTCTGTGATATTTACTTTGCCGGACTCCAGGGTCATCAGGTTTGTTATCTCTTCGATAGCCACGTGCTGTTCAACCATACTGCTAACCAGTCCGGTTGTGTTAAACACAGTATTAACCCCTAATTTTTTAAATAGTTCTTTGTTTGCCGGGTTGTTAATTCGGGCCATTGTTCTGCTGACCGAAAACTGTTTGCTGGCAAGCTGGCAGATTGCCAGATTATCATAATCGCGGCCGGTCAGGGCAACGATTGTATCTGCTTTATAAGCATTTGCGTCCTCCAGGACCATCGGATAAGAAGCGTTGCCGTGGACGATAAGGGCGTTAAGCCGGGGAGCTATTTTTTCACAAAAATCCCTGTCTTTATTAATGAGAGTTACTTCATAACCTTTCGAGATTAAATTCCGGGCAAGATAAAAACTGGCTTCCCGACCGCCGGCGATAATAATATTCATTATTTTCTCCCCCCGTTTTCCATAATTGATTGTTCAAAACGGGAGACAAGCAGTGAGCTGGGAGCAAAGGTGTCTATATCTGTATTCCGGTAGATTACTTCTTTTTCAGGTTTGTTTACCCTGGCTTTAACTTCTTTGACTCCGTAGATAATCTTTCCTATCTGGGCGACCATGGAATTAACATTATCATTTTCCGTGGTCACTATCAAAGCGTCAGCCTCCTGGATTTTAGCCTGTTCCAGAACAGACACATCAGTAGCATCGCCGGTTATTATAAAACCGGTGAATTCCGGTGAAATATAGTTCAGGGCCTGTTCGTTTTTGTCGATTGCGACCACCTCGGCCCCTTTCTTGGAAAGACGGGCGGCCAGGGCGGCCCCGGCGCGGCCACAGCCGGCTACTATCACATACATTTTATTCGTCCTCTTCTTTTTCTTCTTCCCCCAGATTTATACCTTCACGTGAATGGCTGAATTTGCTTATCCTGTCCAGGTTGTCACGAGCGGGCTGGTAGGCGGGATCCAGGGAAACGGCGGTTCGGTAGTTTTTCATTGCTTTTGTCTCCTGATTATCAAATTCATAAATAACACCGAGCAGGTTAAAAACTTCCGGGTCATTGGGGTCTCTGCCGACAGCCTTTTCCAGGTATTTTCGTGCTTCGCTGAAATTGCGGTTATTGATCATTTTTTTGGCAAACTTGATACATGTTTCGAGAGGAATCTGTTCTGGATCGGCATTTTCATCGACAGTCAGCTGGTTGCGCGCAAGGACCTCTTCAACCAGTTCTCGTATTTCAGAAGGGGAAAAGGGTTTTTGCAGGTAATCGATTGCTCCCAGTTTCATCGCTTCCACGGCTGTATCTACGGACCCATATCCGGTTATCATGATAATAGAGCCTTCAAAATTGTCTAACTTTTTGAGGACTTCCATTCCGCTTATACCGGGTAATTTAAGATCTAAAAGAATGAGATCAAAATCATCTTCTTTTGTTTTTTGTATTCCCTCCTCACCGTTCATCGCTGTTTCAATCTCATATTTTTCAGAAGAGAGAGCCTTACTTAAGGTATTGCGAATATTTTTCTCATCATCAATTATCAGTATTTTCTTCATTGTTTTTCCTCCTTAATATTAGCAGCTACCGTTTCCAAGAGTTTTTTTGTACTCACAGGTTTTACCAGGTATTCGTTAACCCCCAGCTTTTTTGCTTTTTTAATGTCTGTTTCCTCGGCCAGCGCGCTGGTTACAATGATTGGGATGTCTTTTGTTTTTTTGTCATCTTTAAGGGTTTCGGCTACCATAAAACCGTTCATCTTGGGTAATTTAAGATCAAGTATAATCAAATCCCAGGGTTCATCAAAGGCCATTTCTGTCGCCTCTACGCCAGTTTTAGCCACTTTCACCTCATGACCTTCTTTTTCAAGACAGATTT
>JBKGYI010000046.1:0-7877 GCA_046546195.1 bacterium
GCGCTGGGGGATATGTCCGGCAAACCGGTTTTAATAATTCAGTTGACCTCGCTGCTTTCGGGGATTATGGCTCTTCTCATGTATGCTACCCCGCCGGCTTTATACGGCTGGTATTTTTTGCTGGTTCCACTTTTTTTCGCACTGCAGTCGGCGGTTGATCCTCTTATAAATGCCGCCGCTGTCCATACCGAACAGTTTAATAATCAGCAGGGGATGTTTGGGCGCAAACGGCTCTGGGGGTCGGTTGGATTTGTTGTCGGAAATCTTATCAGCGCCCAGGTGGCTTCGCTTATGGGGCTGGAAGTTATTTTTTCGCTGTATGCTCTGGTTATGATTGCTCTGGCCCTGCAGGTCTCGATGCTTAAAGGGGTGAATATGGAAGCTTCTCCCCCTCTTGAGCTACTGCGCGGTTTGAAAGTTGCCCTTAAATCACCGCGCTATCGCTGGATGCTGTTGTTTTTCATCGCCTGGGGAATACCTTTCGGCGGTAACTCCGTGGCTTTTGGCTGGTTCTGGAGTGATCTTGGAGGAAGAGCCTGGCAGCTTGGTTATCTCTGGATGCTGGCGGCTGTTTTTGAAATACCACTTTATCTGCTGACCGTCAGGTTTCGGCGTTATCTTTCCCTGCGTATTCTACTTTTGTTTTCGGCGGCCATACCCGTGTTGCGCTGGTTTTTTTATATAATAATTCCCGTCCGCCAGATGCTTTATTTTGTTCAACCGCTTCATTCCCTTATGTTTGTTTGTTTTTCTGTTGGTTCGGTTTACATGGTGGATAGACTGTCCGATCCTGTTATGAGGGGAACCGGACAGGGATTGCTTGCTGCCTGTGTTTATGGTTTTGGAGCCGCCGCCGGTAATTTTATGGCCGGCAATATTTATCATTACTTTGGTGCGGAAGTATTTTACTTTTCGTTGATTATAATTAATATAATTGGTGTTTGTGTGGTTCTGTTTAAATTTGAGCCATCGGGAGAGCGGGCAGTAATCTGAAAATCAGATAATTTTATTTCAGGAGCGGTTTTATGTTAGAAAGTTTCTTACATTTCCGGGTTTTAAAAACAGTGATTGCTGCTTTTCTGTCGCTGGTTGCGGCCAGTTTGATGCTGGCTTCCTATCCGATTTTTACAGCGCTGTCGGCCTGTTTTTGCATCAGGCAGACTTTTATGGGCAGCCTGGCACATTTTTTTGAAGAGATCAAGCTGGCGACAATAGCGACCATGATTGCATTACTATTCGGGGGGATTCTTGAACTTGAACATATGATCGCCGAGGCGCCTCTTATAGATTATTTTGTTGCGGCCCTGGCGATGGGAGTTGTGGTCGCTGTGGCTCAGTATTATAAATGGTACAATGCCATATTTATTGGACTGCTTACAGTGGCTTATGTTTTGCTTGTTCCCGCCGGCAAGGGGGGAGAAAATATTTTTCTTGCCCGGGGAGCCGCCCGGCTGGGACATATTCTTGTCGGGAGTATTTCGGCTCTCGCCGTTGACTTTCTCTTCTCCGGTTTTGAATACAAGCGACTTTTTCATTATCGGTTTAAACAGGTTTTAACCAGTATTGATGATATGATGGAGCTTTTTGTGGAGGCCATTATGTTTCAGAGTAAGGAGATGATGGACCGCACGCTGGATATAATGGTGGAAACTCAGAATTTGCTCAATTATGTAAACAATAAGCTTGAGGATCTGGAGACCGAACTTAATTTTCGCGGTGATAATATACATGGTTTTGATCGAAGCCAGCTATCTTTACTTCAGGACATTTTGCGAGATTTTCGCATAATCAGTTTTCAACTCGAGTCAGGCGCGGTTAATTATATTGAACTGTTAAACATTATGGAGAAAGAAGAGTCGGCGGACGCTTTTCCCGAGGCTGATTATGCCAGAATCTCAAGTAAGGGGCGTGCACTGGCCGGGGTACTTTCCAGTCTGCAACAGGCTGTTGATAATGAAGAACCGGTTTACCTGGAAAAAATTATAAGCTGTGAGGTTCCCGCGGTAGATTACAGGTATCTCTTTGAAGAGATGGAAAGCGCTGATGTGAAGCTGCTGGCGATTGATACTTTAAGTTCGATTGGCAGGATCGAATATCATCTCTGTAAGTCGGCTCGGCTTATTCATGAGTATCTTTCTCTGAGAAAAAAATAGGTTCCGGCGGAGCTTTGCCGGTTTTCTTACCGCAGTAAAAAGATAGTTGATAATGCTATGAGGTAGGAAAGGGCGAGAAGAACCATTTCCAGCGAAAAGTATTTTTTTGCTGGAGTGCTGCGGCGCACGTGGATTGCATAACTTGCCAGTGAAACCATTATGATTCCTGCAAAAACACTTATAAAATTAGAAAAGTGAAGTTCCGCAAAAATATTTTTTCGCCATGATATTAAGTCCAGCAGCGGAATAATAGTTAGGTTGAAAAGGCAGCTTCCGAATATGTTCCCCAGCGCCAGGTTGACCGAGTCTAACTGCTTTAAAGCAGCCCAGCTAACCACTATTTCTGGCAGGCTGGTTACAAATGCAAAAAAGAGGGTCCCGAAAAATGTATCGCCAAAACCTGTTAAATCGGCCAGTGTTTTTCCGACCCGGGCCAGACCGGCGGCCGCGGCTATAACAATGAAGGCGCAGAGAATAAAAACTAACATAGTCTGCCGATGAGATTTATTTTCATAGAGAAGAGCGATTGACTTCTCTTTTTCCGGCAGATTTTTTTCTGAAAAAATAAAATACAGTCCTCCAAGATAAAAAATGAAAATAGCAATACTGAAGGGACTGATAAAAAAATCCAATCGCAGCCGGGCGGGGAACAGGGGCAGATTCACCAGTAATGCCAGACCGACCAGACCGTACAGAAAATTGATTAATGCTGCTGTGGTGTTATGCTGATTTCCGGCCCGGTAAAGAAATGCCCTGCGGTAAAGCAGGGCAAGCAGGGGGATGATTGCGATATTAAACAGATTGCTGCCCAGGGTGTTTCCGACAGCAAGGTCGGGTGCTTCAACCCATAACAGTGAAGAAACGCTGGTTCCAAGTTCGGGGAGGCTGGTTATGGTTGAAAGCAAAATCAGGCCGATAAAAGAGCGTTCGACCCCCCATTTTTCTCCCAGCACATCCCCGTAAAAAGCCAGCTTGCTGCCAGAAAAATATATTATCAGCGCCAGGGCGACAAATAGTAACCATAGTTGAAACATAATTTTACTCCCTGAAAAATACAGTCTGCTTATTTCCCTGAAAAGATGATAATATATTGAGAATAAAATTAACATAATATTAAAAAGGAATGGTTAGCCGTGCGGTTTGTTTTTCGAACTATTATTTCTTTTTTCTTAACGTTTTTGCTGGTACTGGTTATTTTATTTTTTCTTGTTTTTGATTTTTCAGCGCCGGTATTTGAAGAAACTGTACTTGAGAAAGAAGAGGAGCAGGAACATTATTATACACTGAGGAAGCTGTTTCACGACCGTGGCGGAGAAGAACTGGGACTGGCATTCAGTCCGCGTGAAGTTTCTTTTTTCTGTGAACGTTATTTGCCGGGGAACCGCTACCGGGGACTGGAGCTGGTGGCCGTCAGGGTGCGCGGCGAAGATGATAAAATCCGGGTAAAATTGGCAGTTAGGGTTTTCCCCGGTGTGTATGCCAGGCTTATTGCCAGTGGTCGAGTTGAATTTGACGGTGAAAACTGGGAAATAAAATTATCGCAGGTGCAACTTGGCCAGTTGCCGGTAAGCTGGTTTGTACCCGCACAGATAAATCCTGGCTGGTCGGCCGGTCTGCCGGAGCGTGATATATATCTGCAGTCGGCAGCACTTGACGGCAGTGGTTTGCGGTTGAGGATTCACCGGGGAGAAAATGCTGAATTTTCGCTCCTGGAGTTATTTTAAAGGCGTAGAAAACCGGTTCCTTTGCTGGCTGGCGGTTTTTCTAATAGCAGTGGTTTGAACTGCTGATTTTTTTCTATGAATTCAACAATTGCCGGATTATTTGCTATGACCTGGAGATTTTGGTTCTTACAGTAACTGAATACACGCCTGATTAGCTGTTCTTGCAATTCGCTGTCTTTGTATTCGTCGGGAATAAAAATTCGATCAATGGAAAGCGCCTCGTGTTTACGTGAATAGGCCACAACGGCATGGGTGTCGCCGGTGCGGCAGCTAAAATTATTTTCAGAATGATTGTGCTTAATATTCAGGACCATGAATTAAGTTCTCCTCTTAATTTGTTTATGCGCTAGCCTTAATTGTAACACCGCCAGTCAGCAATGCAATAAGTCACCTTATATAGAAAAATGCTGGTTTTAAGGTTGTTTGTCTTTTTGTTTTTGAATAAAAGCGATAAACTTTATGAAAAGTAAATCAAAGGCGAAAGTGGGAAATAAGGATGGAGCAGTTAAAAACAGAGGCTGGTAAATACAGGACTTTTTCGGCTTCCCAGATTAATAAATTTTACAGTTGCCCGCGAATGTGGGCTTACGAATATATAGAGGGGATGAAACCGGCTCCAACCTATGCGATGACCAAGGGGACGTTTATCCATACGGTTGTTGAGAATTTTAATGAAGAACTGGGAAAATTTCCCGGCATGAATGGTCCCGCCCTGCGCCAGCATCTGATTGACCGGATAAACACTCTGGCCCGGCGGGCCTGGAAAGAGGGGTTGCCCGGTGATTTCGAAGCACAGATGCGCCGCGATGCTGAAACTATTCGCAAGCAGCTTATCAATTATGTGGATACCTTTATCAAACGCTTCCAATCGGTGAAAAGAAGGACTGATTTGAGTGTTGAACAGGCCTGGAAAAGATCGGCTCCGACCGCCAACGAGCTTTCGGTTCTTGTTACTGACGAAGATGGGGAGTGGATGTTCAGGGGGGACATAGACAGCGTATTTGAAAAACATCCCCTCTGGTTTGATCGGACTGCAATTATTGATTATAAAACCGGGAAGAGTCCTTTTAATGCCGAATCTCCCTTGAGTGTTGATTACGGCCGCCAGCTGGATATCTACGCCTGGCTCTATTATCAGGCGTTCGGTCATATTCCGGAAGTGGCGGGGATACATTTTTTGTCCGAACCGCCAACAAGCCCCACGGCTTTTGTTTATAAGGAGATTGATCCCGGGACGGTGGAAGCGGTACATCTTATGTTGACTCGCGTTCGTTCACTGGCAACATCCGGTGACCTGGAAGATTATCCGCGCAACGAGCAGTTTAAATGGTGTTCGTTTGAGAAAAAGGATGGGACAATGTTGCGCTGTGACCACTGGGATTACTGTCTTGGCGGTCAGGAAATGCCCCCGCCCCCTGAGTTTGACCGCGATTATCCGGACCGGACCCCGGTCGAAGTGGTCTTACGCGATCCGCTTGAAGAAAAATTAATATTGAGCGAACATGCCGGTCCGGTTTTAAGCAAAAAACCGTTTCCGGAAGAGGAATAAGAAAAGTGGCGATCAAATGAAAACTCTGGCGTACAAAATAATTCCCGAACCCTCTACCGGCAAAACACGTCTTGAATACCGCTTTAACCGCGAGGAGTTGGAAAAACTGCGCGAGGTTTTTTCTGAAGTCGAAAGCACTGAAATATATCCTTCTTTTGATAAAAAATATAATTATGCGCTTAATTTTTATAATACAGATGACTATTTTTTGAAAAAACTGGATAGTTACTGCCGGCGTAAATTAACCGCTCCGGTTGGATTTAAAGTTTACAGTGAATTTATATGGAGAATAGGACTTTATCTGCTGTTGTTTTTGTTTGTCCTTTATTTGATTTTGAATTTTTTGCAGCCCCTGCTTGTCTGGCTGATAACGGCGCTTGACCTGTTTGAATCAAAATCTTTTTCTGCGGCGGCGGGGGTAGTATGTTCTTTTTAAACGGCGTTTTTTTTGATGATAAAGAAACTGCTAAAAAGGCGCGAATCCTGGCCCGCACAAGACCTTTTGAGAACTGTAATAGCCGGGAACTGAAAATGGTGGCCCGCCTCGCCCGATTTCAGGATATGGAAGAGAATGAGACCCTGGTTCAAAAAGGAGAAGAGGGCAAGGGGTTGTACGTCCTGGAAAATGGCCAGGTAAGTGTGAGGTTTAAAAAGGACGGGCCGGTTGTTGCAAAAATAGGCGCGGGTAATTTTTTTGGAGAAATGTCTCTGCTTGATGAAAAGCCACGCACGGCCTGGGTCCGCTGTGATGCCGCCGGCCGCCTGCTTTTTCTATCCCGCCAGGACTTTTTTGGATTGCTCAGTAAAAATTCAGATCTGGCGGCGAAAATATTGTTTGCCCTGGGCCGCACCCTGAGTGACCGTTTGCGTCAGACAAATAAACAACTGGAAGAAAAAATTAAGTAGCTGTTATCCGGCAGCTTCTGTTACTGCTTCCTGTTTTTCTTTTTTCGGGGAGAGCACCGAGAGATTGGGGCGGGCGTTCAGCTTCAGATCAGTCTTTTCGGGGGCGATTAAGGCCCTCATTCCTACCATCGCCGCATTGTCTGTGCAGTTTTTTAATTCCGGAAAATAGACGGTCATTCCCTGTTTTTCCGCCTGTTCTTTAAAGTCGTCGCGCAGGGCGGAATTAGCGGCCACCCCGCCGCCCAGGCAGATGTTTTTTACATTTAATTCCTGAGCGGCCCGGATTGTTTTATAAATCAGGCAGTCATTGACCGCCTGCTGGAAGGAGGCGGCTATATCAGCGGGGTTACTGTTTTGGTTTTTCATCCAGTAATAGTAAACTGCTGTTTTCAAACCGCTGAAACTAAAATCATAATCTTCAATTCTCCAGTTCCAGCGTTTGGTTCCGGTCAGGGTCGGGCGGGGAAAATCTATACCGGCGGGGTTCCCTTGGGCTGCCAGTTTTTGAATTGCCGGTCCGCCGGGATAACCCAGGTTTAGCATTTTAGCGGTTTTATCGTAAGCTTCGCCGGCAGCGTCATCGCGGGTATGTCCCAGGATTTCATAATCGCTGTCTGATTTTACATGAAGTAAAATAGAGTGACCGCCTGAGGCGACAAGCGAAATATAGGGATAATCCGGTTTGTGCTCAAGAAACACAGAGTAAGCATGCGCTTCTATGTGGTTGACTGCCAGAAGGGGCAGATCAAAACAGGCGGCGATGGATTTTGCCGCCGCAATTCCGGTTAAAAGAGAACCGATCAATCCCGGTCCGTAGGTGACGGCCACCCGCGTGAGATCCTGCAGACGTACATCAGCCTGTGTTAATGTTTTTTTAAGTATAAAATTTATGACTTCGCAGTGTCTGCGGCTGGCCAGTTCGGGAACTACCCCCTGGAATTCAGCATGCACATCATGCTGGCTGGAAACTACAGAACTGAGCAGTTTTTTATTGGAATCAAAAATAGCTGCACAGGTATCGTCGCAGGAAGTTTCAATAGCAAGTAACATGGTAATTTACTCCCGGGAAAGCTGGTTCAGTAAAGTTTCCACTGTGCGAAAGCGAGGACAATCGCGCCGAAAGAAATAAGACTAACTAAAAAAGGGAAAGCTACGGTCACTAAAATTTCGATCAGTTTTTCCTCGAAATCCAGTTCCTTTTCTTCCGTCGGCAGATTTTCGGTTTCATCAGTCATCTTAAATTACCTCGCTTGCTCAGCAGTATGCTAATAATTATAACCTACCGGCCGGATATAGAAAAACGAAAACATTGTGCCCGCTGCAATTTCACGGATAGATTAATTTTTGAGCGGAGAGCAAAAGGCAGAACATTTCAAAAATTTGTTCTATTTTCTTATGGTGGGGAGTAAAATAATGGCGTAATAGCACCGCTCACCTTTCCCTGTTGTCAACAGAGGTCGAGGCGAGCCGGGAAGATTCTGGCAGAAGAAAGAACCTTCCAATCGAGCGTCATTCCCGCGAAAGCGGGAATCCAGCGGCGTTGAC
>JBKGYI010000047.1:0-7794 GCA_046546195.1 bacterium
CTTACGTTCCTCGCGCATGATCTGGCGGGCCAGAACATCCACCAGTTCAGCGGCCCGGTGAGCGGGAAAACTCTTTTTATCCTCTCCCATCCGGGAAATTTCATCCTCTATTACCACGTCCGCAATAGGCCCCATTGCACGGGAGAGCTGCGAGGAAAGAAAGTCGAAAAATTCTTTTCCCAGCGTGGGCATGCTTTCCCGCGCTGATTCGCATAGCTCCATGTCATGGAGCTTGTTTACCACCTGCCTGAGGTCCTTCATGCTCATGTTAAGTGACTGGGCAATCCGGCCCAGGTTCTTTTTCCCGTCGAGTTCCATGAGCACCTGAAGCATGCGGCTGTCAAGGGAAACCTCCCCCAGCTCGGCGCTCACTTTCCTCCTGAGAACTATCCGGGAAATATCGCCGGAAAAAATATTTGCCATCTGACGCCTCCGATCAGTTTTGGTCTAATGCTGCTCAAACTCCCTATGCGCCCAGGTTCTTTATGATCTGGCGTATGGTGTGAAATTCTTCTCTGATGGTTTTCCGGAGTTCGGAAACAATATAGTCAAGTGCTTCCCTGCTTTCTATCCCTGCGGCAGGCTTTTGCGCACCTGGTACCTCCGCCCCTTCATTTTCTTTTCCACCGGCGTCTTCCTGCCCTGAGGGCGCCGTCTGCCCCGCAGCTTCAGGGCGGTCGGATCCGGAAGGTTGCCGGTAAACCGTCTCCGGTTCGGCCCTGGCCAATGCGCGCCTTTGTTTTGCCGCAGATGTAAGCTGGTGCTTGAAACCTTTAAAGCTTCTTATCTCTTCGGCAAGGAGGCGTTTTTTTTCAGTATCAGGCATGCCGGGATTTGTGACAACTTTTTCAAAACTTTTAAATACCGAAGACAAAAATTTGAACGCCTCCGGATGGGCTCTTGACTTTCTGGCTCCTATATACTTTCCCACCGATTCATGCATCTTCAGGAAAGTGGCAAGCACCTTGTCATCGCTGTAATGCGACTGGAGATTTCTGACCTCTTCTAAAAACTGCCTCATACCTTCATCTGTGATCTCCCAGTCAATACCGAATACCAGCGCCTTCAGATCCTTAAGGGGAGAGTCCTCTTCCGGGGCTGACGGCTCCCCGGATTCCGCCGGCTCCGATCCTCCTGAGGCCGGCTCCGGCGCTCCTGCCTGCTGCTGGGAAGTTTCTTCTTCCTCTTCCTCATCTTCTTCGCCGAAGAGCTCTTCCAGGCGGTTTGACACCTGGGCGCCGATGTCGTCTTCATCCTTATGTGCCAATTGGGTTCCCTCCTATTCCAGTTTTTTACGCAAGGAACTGACTGTAAGGGCGATGATCTTTTTCATGGTTGCGGCCACATTGTCGCCGCGTATGGCGCTTGCCGGAAAATAAGGCGCCTTCAGCCTGGTGTTTAAGTCCTTTTCAAGGGTCTCCACTGAAAGTATGGGTATGCCCTCGTCTGCAAGATCCCGCTTGTTGTACTGCATCACCAGGGGAATGTTGAATATGTTCTTGTTAAACGACTCCAGGTTTTCCTTTAGATTCTGCAGTGAACGGATATTCATTTCCCGGCGCAGATCCATGGAATCTGCAACGAAAACTATGCCGTCCACCCCCCGGAGCACAAGGCGCCTGGTTGCGTTGTACTTGACCTGTCCGGGAACCGTGTAGAGCTGGATCTTTATGCTGTGCCCCTTTATCTCTCCTATGTCAAAGGGAAGGAAATCAAAAAACAGGGTGCGGTCACCATAAGTCTTGACCGTAACCATCTCGTTTAAAATCCGCTTTCTGAACTTGCGGTTGATGTATTCAAGGTTGGTTGTTTTCCCGCCGCGGCCCGGGCCGTAATAAACGATCTTGACCTGGACCTCCCGCTTTTTCGGATTGATTAACGCCAAATCGTCTTCCTCCGCAACCGCAGTTGGTTTAAATTGATCCGCCGGAAAGACTGCGCACTGTTCTTGCCCGATACCCGCGGCGGCTATATCACAGCACGTCCTGGATCTGCTTTATGGCTTCAGCCACCTTTAGCCTGAGAAACCCCAGAGAAACGTTCCTGTTGAAAATCGTCAGAAGAAGCAGGTTGTCTGCAACCTTGCTGAAATGAATGCTTTCTTCCTCTCCTTTGTGAAACAGCAGGGAAAACTCCTGCTCCCCGATTATGTTTGCCATTGCGCTTACCGCGCCGTAATTTCCCGCCGCAAGAGCGGCAAGGGAAAACACGTCATGATCGGCATCGCCGCTGTCAAGATTGGCAATCACGTTGCCCGCAAGATCCATGAGTATGACGCTTTGCACCCCCAGATCGATGAGCTCCTTTTGAAGGATCTCCTCTATGGATTCGATCTGCTCCTTTGTAAAATCAATAGTAAACTCCATCTATGACCACCCCTTGAAAATGATTTATTGCTTCCCTCCTGCCCCGCCGTTTTTTCCGGAACCTTCGGCAGCAGCCGTTCCGCACACAGAGACATAAATAAGCGATAAGATTTATAACATATTTTAATTATTTATTTCAAGCCCTAAAAACGGATCAAAACCGGAAATGCGGTCCCCTTCGGCTACAGTTCCCTGAAATAGCGCTCAACCAGAGATTCGGCAAGCCCGGTGTATCTGCTCACCTCCAGTTCCCTGATGCGTTTTTTCATTTCCGGGCCGAAGCACTCCAGACTGTCGACAAATGAAGCCAGTTCCTGTCTTGTGATCCTTCTGCCCCGGGTCAGCTTCTTAAGCTTTTCATAGGGCTCGCTTTCCCCGCAGGCCCGCATGGCAGTCTGCACAGGTTCAGCCAGAAGCTCCGGATTTGCCTCCAGATCTGCGGCAATGGTCTGCTCGTCGGCCTCGATGCGGTCCAGGCCCTTTAAGGTACTCTTTAAGGCGATAAACATGTATCCGAAGACCGCTCCCAGGTTGCGCAGAACAGTGCTGTCGCTCAAATCCCTCTGGAAACGCGATATCATGAGTTTTACAGCCATGTGCTCCATCATTGAAACCGCCAGCCCGGCGTTGCCCTCGCTGTTTTCAAAATCAATGGGGTTGACCTTGTGGGGCATGGTCGAAGAGCCCACCTCTGTGTCACGCAGTTTCTGCCTGAAATATCTCAGCGAGATATAGCCCCACATGTCGCGGTCCAGATCTGTTATCACGGCAGCGCACCTGACCATGCAATGAAGTATTTCAGCCAGGTAATTGTTGGGGTTGACCTGGGTGGTGTACAGCACCGGGTCAAGTCCAAGGTAATTTTCCATAAACCTGCCCGAGGCAGAGATCCAGTCAGTGCCAGGAAAAACAAAATGATGGGCATTGTAATTTCCGCTCGCGCCGTTGATTTTGGCCCGTACCGGAATCCGGGCAAGAGTCTCTGTTTCATGTCTTAGCCGCCAGGCAAAATTTACAAACTCCTTTCCCACTGTGGTGGGGGTGGCGGGCTGGCCGTGTGTCCGTGCCATCATGGGCAGAGACTTGTATTTGCGCGCCAGTTCCTCTGTTTTTGCAAGAAGGCGCTCCAGGTTTTCTATCAGCGCAAACCTGACGAATTTATCCCCGTTTTTCGCTATCTGGCCCAGGGCTTTACCGGGAGTGGTATTTATACCGGCTTCTTCCAGTAATATCCGTGTTGTTTCCACGCTGCTAAGCCCGGGGGGAACTTCCGCCCAGATATAAAATCCGCCTTCGGCGTAAATCTTCCCAAACCCTGCGTTTTTCAGGTAGGGAATTAAAGTATCCCGGCGTTTTAAATACATTTTACGCATGGTTCTGACATGGTTTTCATCGCTGAATGCGCGGGTTGCCGCTTTTTGCAGGATCTGGGCCTGCCCGGAATGAAGGTTTGTCTGCACCTCTTTGTAGATATCGACATACTCCTTTTTCCCGGCCACAAAACCGATCCGGTAGTTGGTCATATTTGAACGCTTGGACAGGGAATGAATTACAATTCCCTGTTCAAATCCTCCTTCACAGTTAAACAGGGAGACAGGCGGTTCTCCGTCGTAATACATCTCTGAATAAGCTTCATCGCTGCAGAGCAGGATGCTGTGTTCGCGACAAAATTCAATCGCCTGTTCATAATAATCCCGGGGGATTATTTTGCTGGTCGGATTATTGGGGCTGTTCAGCCAGAGAATCCGGGCTTTTTTTGCATCCTCCGGATCTATTTTGTCCAGTTCGGGCAGGAAATCATTTTCCGGCCCCAGGGGCATAAAAACCGGCTGGCCCCCGCGCTGCAATGCGCCGGTGGTGTAGGGAGGATAGCCGGGGTCGGGAACCAGCACGACATCGCCGGGATCGACAAAGGCCATCGGCATACAGAATACCGACTGCTTGGAGCCCAGTGTTGCAGTTATTTCTGTTTCGGGATCAAGTTCCACTCCGAAACGTTTTTTGAACCACCGGGCGACAGCAATTCGAAAGAATTTTTCTCCACTGTAGCTGGGATATCCCTCAGCGGGATAGTTTAAAGCGTGCATGGCCGCCGCCTCGCGTGCAACCGGAGGAGTGGGATCAGTGGGATCTCCGACCCCGAAATCTATCAGGTATCCTTTCCCCTGCTGGCGAATAATGTTTTTCTTTGCTTTATCAACCTCGGCAAAAGCATAGCCGCCAAGCCCCTGCAAAAAAGAACTTTTTTGAACGTCCATATTTTCTCCTCCACAAAAAGTATATCATTATTTCAGACCAATCTTAATCACCCGGTTATTATACAGGTTCTACATTTTTCTTAAAAGCAAAACCATAACAATAATCCCCGAGCATTGGGAAATTTTGCCGGAGATTCAGGGCATCAGCGGATGAAAGCGGCGCTGAGTGTCTGCCAGAAGCTGCGCGGTGGGGGGACTTTATCTGTCAGATCTTTAGGGAGCAGGTTCAGGAATCTGCTTTTTTTAAAGTACATTGTTTTATCGAACCAGTCGCGGCGTTTGCACCAGCTTAAATTAAGCCGCTCCTCGGCCCTTGTTACTCCCACGTAAAAAAGCCGTTTTTCTTCCTGCAGTTGCCGGGGATCTATTTGTTTTTGCCAGGGCGACCGGTAAGGGCAGACCCCATCCTCCAGTCCGGTAAAGAAAACCACCGGAAACTCCAGCCCTTTCGCCCCGTGCAGCGTGGTCATTTTCACAAACTTATCCGGATTCCCCGGTACAAACTGGGGGTCCAGCACCTGTTCGTTGACGTTTTTCAAAAAATCAACCACTCCCGTGAACCCCGCCCCGCGGGCTGTTTCTTTTATCCAGTCTGAAAAAAGAGTCGAAAACTTAATTCCTGCAAAACTCCCGCGTGAAACCTTTGGTTTGATTTCTCCGCCGACAGTTTTGGCTATATCCTGCACGGTCGCTTTATCGTTAAGCCGCTTTATCAGCTCGTCTATTAACCGGATATCTTTTTGGAAAAGTTTTTTGTCCTTTTCTCGCAGTTTCTCGAAGAACCCGGTTCGGAACTTATCCTCAAGCAGCAGGTTAAACGGTTCACCGCTGCGGGCAAGTTTTTGATAGAAATCTTTTGAATATTGCCTCGCCGGTCTTTTCAACCACTCGCTCAGCGCTTCGCCGTAAGAACGTCTGTTTTCCAGTCCCCCGGTCATCGTCTCAAGATAAAGCCCTTCAATTATCCGCAGGATGCAGCGAAACAGATGCACTTTGCCGCTTTTAAAAAATGATTTATCGCCCAGGACGATATTCGGTATACCCTGCTCGTTAAGATGGAGCTGAATTGGTTCCATCATCCGGTTGATCCGGTAAAAGATAACTATATCGCCGGGATTGTAATTGCGGTCTTTGATGAGCCGTTTGATTTCGTAGCTTATAAATCCCCGTTCCTCCCGATCGGTCAGACATTCAAAAACCGCGACGCTTTTGCCGTATTCCAATCCTTTTGCGTTACCTTTGGCCGGTTTGGCCTCTTTTTTATAAACATTGCTGTCGTCTTTAAAAATTTCGCCGGCGCTCATCACAATACTTGCACTGGAACGGTAATTTTCCTCGAAACGAATGATTTTAGCGCCGGGGTAGGAGTTCCGAAAATTCTGAATGTTTTTAATATCCGCTCCCCGCCAGCCGTAGATCGCCTGGGCATCATCTCCCACCGCTATCAGGTTGCCGCTGCCGGCAGCAAGGTGTGAGACAAATTTAAATTGGACAGGATTGGTATCCTGAAATTCATCGACCAGGACATGTTTGAACTTTTCGTGTAGAAATTTCCGCACTTTACTGTTGTTTTCCAGAATATAGCTGGGGAAGACAAGCAGATCCTGGAAATCAAGTTTTGGTGGCTGCATAGTTTTTTTGTAGTTCTGATAATATCTGTAAAGCTGCTCCGCTCGGGACTGCATCTCGTCTTCCGATATTTTACTGACCGTGTAGGGAAGACACCCCTCCTGCCGCCAGCCGGTGATTCTTTTCTGCAGAGGTTTTAAAGGAATACTGCTGTGTTCGGCCACGACTTTTCTGTAACATTCTTCGAACAGTGTTTGCTGTTCCGAAGGAGTTAAGAGATGAATCGGTGTTTGATATTCATTTGAAAATTGTTTAATTATCGGTTTGTCGTTTTCGGGCAGTTCAAGTTCAAGTATCCGCCGCCCCAGCGAATGGAAAGTTCCTATCCATGCCTCACCGGCAGAGTCTTTTATTTCACTGATGAACGCGGCGGTTTCTCCGGTTGCCTGTTGTTGCAGCAGGGTTAGAAGCTCGGTTACCCGGTTTTGCATTTCCCGCGCCGCTTTATTGGTGAAGGTAACAGCCGCCACTTCCTGCGGAGTGTAGCCGGTGAGATAAAGATAAACGATTCGCCGGATAATAACAGCGGTCTTGCCGCTGCCGGCCCCGGCCAGAATTAGAAGCGGACCTTCCGAACTGTGGTCATGCAGCATTGCTTCGGTCTGGTCGGGGTTCAGAGTTAAATCCTCACTGACCAGCAATTTCCACAGCAAAGGCCGCAGCGGCTTATCAAGTTCTTCCAGCCGCCGCGAGAGCAGTTTCTGCTGTTTCTCATTTAACCGCTGCAGAAATTCTTCGCGACTGTCCATTAAAAACATAGTTGATTCTCCTGCAAATAAAGTTTAAATTAATAAGACAGTCTAAAAATTCCGGCTCGACATTCCTGTGGAAGCAGGAATCCATTGTAAGGGTGTTGCCCAGAACCTTCCAATGGTTTGTCATTGCCCGGCTTGACCGGGCAATCCAGTTTTTGATTTTTTGTTTGCCGGTTCAGAATCGCCGATTCTGGATTTCGAACCGGTGAGGTGTTGCCCCGCCGGACTTTTCAGAGCAGGTTTTAATATATACATTTTAAGCAACGTCCGCAAGAGGATTGATAAGAATGTTTGAAAACGAAGAAATAAAATATGCTCCTGACAAACACGGAACAAAAAAATTAACATTCACTTCCAAATTTATAATTGCCGCCCTGATTTCTTTAGTTGCCCTGCAGTATGTCAACTCGTTTATAGCCGAACCCGATACCCTCCCCGAAGGCGGCTACGGCATCCAGGTAACAACAGATTACGACGTTCGCCCACTATTTAACGAGACCTACAAAGAAGTTCTAATAGAAAAGATAAACAGGGCCAGGAAAGAAATATTCGTTGCGATGTATATGATTCAACCCCAGAGTTTACTTGAAGAAGAATGGCCTTTCTGGCGCGAAGATAGTGTTATGGAAATCCTGGAAGCGCTTGTGAGCGCTCAGGAGAGAAATGTGGATGTACTGGTGATTTTGAGTCAGCCGTCTGATAATAATAAACATAAAACAGTTTCCAACGCAGCAGCGAAAGAATACCTTGTCGAGCACGACGTGACGGTTGAATATAACGCATCAC
>JBKGYI010000048.1:0-7717 GCA_046546195.1 bacterium
TCTGGATGGCACGGGAGACGGTGGAATCGATTTTGTTAATCGCTCCATGGCTAATGCTCTTGACCAGATGGGAATAAAAATAGATGAACCCGGCGATGCTGACCTTGATAATGTGGCCGCTGTTATGCTGACTGCGACTTTACCCCCCTTCAAAAAACCGGGCGATAAAATAGATGTTACCGTGAGCTCAATCGGTTCTGCCGATGACCTTTCCGGGGGTGTTTTGCTGCAGACCCCCCTGCAGGCAGGAAATGGGGAGGCCTATGCGGCCGCTCAGGGTGCGATTACAACCGGTGGTGGCGGTGATGAGCGTCACCTGACAACAGTTCGTATCCCGGGTGGTGCTATAGTTGAAAATGAAGTGCCTTTCCAGTTTGTGGGCGATGATTATCGGATCACTCTTCAACTGGAGGAAGGGGATTTCACTACGGCTACCCGCGCCGCTGAGGCAATAAATTCTAAATTTGGTTTGAAATTAGCACGTCCGGAGAACTCAAACAGTGTCCGGGTAACTATCCCTGAAAAATACCGTGATGATCCGGTCCGTTTTATCGCTATTGTTGAAAACATAAAGATTAATCCCTCTGAAAAAAACAAGGTGGTAATTAATGAACGCACCGGAACAGTGATAATGGGGGATCAGGTATCGGTTCGTCCGGTATCTATCTCTCATGGCGATATCACCCTGCAGGTAGATAACGGTGATGATAACGGGGAACAGACGGGAGAAACTGTTGTTTTGCCGGAGGCGACTAATGTTCGCCAGATAGTGGATTCTTTGAATGCAGTTGGTGCTTCCACCGAGACAATAATTGCTATTCTTAACGCTCTGGACCGCGCCGGGGCTCTCAATGCCCCCCTGGAGGTAATGTAATTGGATATACATGCCTATAGCCAGCTTGGTAATCAAAGTCGACAGGATGCTCTTCTTGAGAGCGCACGCAATCAGCAGGTTAATTCTGACGATGAAGATAATTTTGGAATGAAATTGGAGCAGAAACTGGGCCGTAGCCCCGAAGAAAAGGATAAGCGTCTCAAGGAACTGGCCGAGGATATGGAGGGTATGTTTCTGAATATGCTGGTCAAAGAGATGAGAAAAACAGTTCCCAAGGACGGCGGATTGATAGACGGTGGTCAGGCCGAAGAAATATGGCAGCAGCAGCTAGATTCTCGCTATTCCGATGTGATGGCCCAGAACCATGAAATAGGCATTGCGGAAGCGATATATGAACAGATGTCTGCGAAAGTTTAAAAATGGTGTTGAACTGAAAATCTTCACCCGAACTTTGCCGGCCGTGCAAACTTTTATTTTTTGATTTAGAAAAAGCGGTTCTTTGAACCCGGTCTCCCGATAAGATAAGGGAGATTGCTTTTGGATCGAGCTATTAACTGTATTTATATTTTTCTCCAGCCGCTGTTTACAAATCCCTGACGCGCTAATAAACTTAACCCGTAAGATTAAGTTTATTAATAATCTCTGAGGCGATAAATGTGATTGAACTATCAGCGCGAACTTTATACGGTGTGGCTGCTGTATTTGAACTTTCCTGCCGCCACGGCAGCGGACCCTGCCGGGTGGCTGAAATTTCTGAAAAACATGATATCCCTCGCAATTATCTGGACCAGATACTGCTGGAATTAAAAAAAGCGGATCTCGCCGTAAGCCACCGGGGAGTTAACGGTGGATACACGCTGGGCAAAGAACCTGCGAACATATCCGTCTGGGACGTAATAAAAGTGCTTGAGGGCGGAGTTAATCTGACCCGGGCGATTGATGTAAAAAGTGATACTCTCCGTAAATACTGGCGGGAAGCCCAGTCTCGCCTGGAATCTGATTTCGATAAGAATTTCGAGGAACTGCGTGTTGAATGGCAGAAAAGACAGGGTTCGCTGAATTATTCCATTTAGTTTAATTACCTCTGAAGCGGGTTTTTGTAGTTTACTTTTTGCAGGTCTGTTATCGTTGGTTTTTTTCCGCAGATTGGACACTGCGGGTTACGTTTGACTTTAATTGATCGAAACTGCATTGTCTTAATATCCACGGTTAACAGTGAGTCAGTCAGTAGTTTTCCCTCTCCCAGTAAAAATTTAATAACTTCGGCTGCCTGCATTGCCCCGAGTGTTCCTGCAACGGCGCCCAGTATTCCCGCTTCGCGTCCCGATGGCACTGTCTGGGCTGGCGGTGGGTCCGGAAATATACAGCGGAGACAGGAAGTTTTGGGTATATGGGTAAAAATTTGGCCCTGTAATTGCAAAACCCCCGCATGCGAATAGGGTTTTTCCATCAGCACCGAAGCGTCGTTAACAAGATATTTAGTGCTAAAATTATCGCTGGCATCTACCGTTAGATCATACCGGTTTATTAGATCGCAGGCATTGTCGGCGTTCAGCCTTTTATGATACAAATCAAATTTAACATCCGGGTTGAGTCGCGTTAGTGATTCGGCAGCGGAGGCTGTTTTCGCTTTGCCCAGCGCATCACCTGTGTGAAGTATCTGGCGCTGGAGGTTGGAAAGATCTACAGTATCCCCGTCCATAATTCCAATTCTACCCACTCCGGCAGCTGTTAGATAATAGAGAAGTGGAGAACCAAGTCCGCCGGCTCCGACGACCAGCACACTGCTGTCGAGCAATTTTTCCTGTCCTGCCTCGCCGACCTCTTGCATAATAATCTGCCGGCTGTAGCGCTCGCGCTGCTCTTTGTTTAAATTCATTCGGGCACCACCAATTTTTAGAGTATGGTTTATATACTAAGATTATTCTCATAAAACCTGTAGTCTGTATTTCAAAATATAACTGTTCGTCCCGGTTTCTGTCCAGTAATAAGGCGGGTTATATAATAAGGAGGATCAATTATATAACGACGTACTCAGATATCGTTCGCCGCTGTCGGGAAAAATTGTAACTATTCTTTGTATATTCTCTTCCTTTTTCACCGCCAGTTTTTTTGCAGCCGCGAAAGAGGCCCCGGAGGATATACCAACAAGCAACCCCGCCCGCCGGGCTATGGAGCGGGAGGCCGCCATAGATTCCTCGCCTGTGATCTGAATAACCTCATCAATGAGGGAGGTGTCCAGTATTTCCGGGATGAACCCCGCCCCGATTCCCTGGATTTTGTGGGGTCCGGCCTCGCCGCCGCTTAAGACGGGGGATTCAGTGGGTTCTACACCGATGATCTTAATATCTGGATTTTTTTCTTTTAAAAATCGTCCGACTCCCGTTATTGTTCCACCCGTGCCAATTCCAGCTACAAAAAAATCAATTTTTCCCTCGGTCGCCGAGTAAATCTCAGGTCCGGTGGTTTGATAGTGGATAAGCGGATTTGCTTTGTTTTTGAACTGCTGGGGCATATAAGCCGACGAAGTTTCGTCGATTATTGCCTGCGCTTTGTCGATGGCGCCCTGCATTCCTTTCTCGGCAGGTGTTAAGATAAGTTTGGCTCCCAGGGTTTTCAGCAGGACCCGGCGCTCCTTGCTCATCGATTCGGGCATTGTAAGTATCAACTTGTAACCCCGGGCTGCCGCTACCGAGGCGAGTCCGATTCCCGTGTTTCCGCTGGTAGGTTCAACAATTGTTCCCCCCGCGGTAAGCAACCCTTCCTTTTCGGCCTGCCGAATCATCGAGTAGGCGATTCGATCCTTAACAGAACCTCCGGGATTAAAAAACTCCAGTTTTGCGTCTATTTCAATACCACCGCCGATCTCGTTTTCGAATCCCTTTATTTTTACAAGCGGCGTGTCACCAATCAGTTCCGTAAAATCATCAGCTATATTCATTCGTAAACAACTCCCGGTTGATAAGATACTTTATTTACTCAGTTAAGTTAATAAAGTATAAGATAAGCATACCCGGTATGTCAATTACTTTTGAGAGAATCATTAATAAGCAAGGAAAAACAGAAGTATAACAATTCCAATAACCAAACATTAATACTGCGGCTAAACAAAAACTATATCCAGATACCCAGATATCTGGATATGGTTTGGGGCTGGGTGTATAATTGGTTTTGGAGGTGATTGTGATGACCGAAACACGAAATCGGTTTATGCGAAAATATAGATATATAGTAATTTTTATATGCCTGAGTGTTTTTGCTTATTTTCTCTATACGTTTTATTTTGCCGGCCCTGATTTATCGACGCCGGAGGCGACTGTTGCGGCCGCACAAAAATTTATAGAGGAGGAAGAGTGGGAACAACTGCACGGGCTTTTAACTGAAGAGTTTGCTGAAAAAACAGATCAAAAGGTAAAACAGCTTTTGCGTTTCATGGCTGGCAGATCTTCGGGCGAACATACTGAAGATCTGCGGCGGCTTACTGCTTTGACTGCTCGCGGTCGTTTTGTTGCTTTGCTGGAAGCGTTGATTCAAGAACCCCGAACGGCGGATATTTTAAAAAAATACCAGAATGTTGTACCGAAAATAGAAGAACAAAATTTAAATACTGTATTATTAAAGGCAGAAAACGGAAACAATCTTCCCATCAAAAAAGTAAAATTAACTCGTGAAGACAAAAAATGGTTAATCAGTGATTTTTCCGGCCTATCCGGGTGAGACTTCATTTTTGATTGGTGAACCGGGTAAAAGCAAAATAACTATGTGCGGTCATTTTTTTAAAAAAATAGAAAACAGTCAGCGGGCAGCGATGCTCCGGGTGGAATCGCAGTTAAAATCACTGAGCATAGTTGCCCTTGGAAGCTTGTCCCTCAGAATCTTCCGACGGTCATTCTGGTCCCGAGCTGGAAACCGGGATTTCTGATTTCGAACCGAAAAATACAAAACAAAAAACTGGATTGCCTGGTCAAGCCGGGCAATGACAAACATTTATCTACCGTCATTCCCGCGAAAGCGGGAATCCAGCGACGTTGACTTTATGGTGTTGAATTCATAGAATCAAAATCAAAGTCACTGGATTGCCTGGTCAAGCCGGGCAATGACAAACTATTGGAAGGTTCTGCTTCTCCCCCCTGCTGGGATTGACAGCTGATCTGCTCGACATTCAGGCAATGTTCGCCCTGACAGCCGCCCTCCTTATAATAATCTATCTGGCAGCCCTAAAATTTTAACATTAACGTCGACAGTGTTGGATCTGTCCGGCGAAAAGTACAATCAATTCAGGGAGAGTGGCTTTATAATTTATTGGTTTTTAACTATGATATGAATATGATTGTGTGTTGATTTTCAAGATTGAATTTCTCCTGGGAAGTGAATAAAAATGGCTGAGTCAACTGTGAAAAAACAATATAAAGTTCGCGGGATGAGCTGCGCTTCCTGTGCACAGTCGATAGAATCGGCACTTGGCGAAACCGAAGGGGTGCGGGAGGCTGCGGTTAATTTTGCCGCCGAGCGGGCCAGCATTGATTATGACCCGGAGACAGTTGATCCAAAAAAACTTCAGCAGGTTGTCAAAAAAACAGGTTACGAATTGCTGGTCGAAGAGGAAGGGGAGCAAAAAAAGGGAGAAAAAGTTGAACTTGAAATTGGGGGGATGAGCTGTGCTTCCTGTGCGGCCAGCATTGAAAAAAGTTTAAACTCAGTGGATGGGGTCATCGAGGCAAACGTTAATTTTGCCGCCGAGCGGGCCAGCGTCCGAACCGGGGAAGATGTCTCTGCTGCCGAGTTGATTGGGGCTGTGGAAGACGCCGGCTATGAGGCGAAACTGTCCGCTTCACGCTCAAAAGAAGCTGAGGAAACAGAAGAGGTCTCCCGGGCTCGCAAAGTTTTTAACGATATGCTGCTGGCCGGGTTGCTAATGGTTCCGATTATCCTGATGATGATTCCAAATATATTTTTCAGGGAATGGTTGGCTAATAGCGTCTTTGCCCGCCCGGTTTATGACTGGGTGATGTTTGTCTTCGCGGTCGCCATTATTGTTATACCGGGCCGGGAGACGCTCGCGTCGGCCTTTCGCAGCAGTCTGAATCTCCACCCGAACATGGATGTTTTGATTGCGGTTGGTTCACTGGCCGCGTTTTCAACCGGATTTCTTGTCCTCGCCGGGTTGCCGGTTCTTAATTATTCCGGGATTGGTGGAATGATCATGGCCTTTCATCTGATCGGCCGCTACGTTGAGACCAGGTCCCGGGGGCGAACTTCGGAGGCGATCCAAAAACTTCTGGCAATGGAGGCCGATACCGCCCGGGTGGAAACAGACGGTGAAGTTGTCGAAATCCCAATCGAAGAAGTTTCCGAGGGAGATATAATGATTGTAAAACCGGGGGAGAAGATTCCAACCGACGGAGAAGTGATTGAGGGTGAATCCGGGGTTGATGAGTCGATGGCCACCGGAGAATCGATGCCGGTGACCAAGAAACCGGGCGATGAGGTAATAGGTTCAACTGTTAACCAGCAGGGACATCTGAAAGTAAAAGCCACAAAAATAGGTGAGGATACTTTTTTGTCCCAGGTGGTGGAGCTTGTACGTGAAGCACAGGGGACAAAGGTTCCCATCCAGGCCTTCGCCGATAAAATCACCGCCTATTTTGTTCCCACCGTGATGTTGATTTCTGTGCTTACTTTTATATGCTGGCTTTTGTGGCCGGAAGTTTTCAGTACGGTGGCCGTCCGGCTTGAGGGCTGGCTGCCCTGGGTTAATATACCGGCTAATCCGGCCGGCTGGGCGATTGGAACCCGGGCTATTTATGCACTGGTTGCCGGAATTACCGTTCTTGTTATCGCCTGCCCCTGTGCACTCGGGCTGGCAACGCCGACTGCGCTGATGGTTGGAACCGGGATGGGAGCCGAGGAAGGAATTTTAATCCGCAGCGGTGAGGCCATTCAGGTTATCAAAGACCTGGATGTAGTGGTTCTAGACAAAACCGGAACTATTACCGAGGGTAGGCCTCGACTGGTAGATATTTATTTTGAATCCGGTGTTGAGGAGGAGATTCTGGCAGCAGTGGGGGGTATCGAGGAAAAATCAGAACATCCGCTGGCGACGGCAATTGCAGAAGGAATCAGAGAAAAAGGAATCGAGTTCAATAAAGCCGATAAATTTACTTCTCATACCGGAAAAGGTGTACAGGGAGAGGTTGACGGTAAGAAAATTCTGGTCGGTAATCGAAGTCTGCTGGAAGAAAATGAAATTGAAACAACTGAAGATATTAGGGAGAGGGCGCAAGAGTTTGAGGAACAGGCCCAAACTGCAATGTACGTCGTGATAAATGGTGAACCCGTAGCTATTCTGGCGGTCGCCGATACGGTCAAGGAGGAGTCAGCCGCCGCGGTGAAATCTCTGCGCGAGCTGGGACTTGAAGTTTACATGTTGACCGGTGATAACCGGCGCACGGCCGAGGCTATTGCTTCCGAGGTGGGGATTGATAATGTGCTTGCCGAGGTTCTTCCCGCCGACAAGACCGAGCAGGTAAAAAAACTGCAGGGGCAGGGTAAAAAAGTGGCAATGGTCGGGGATGGAATTAACGACGCCCCGGCTCTGACTGCCGCCGATGTGGGAGTGGCGATCGGCAGTGGGACTGACATTGCTATCGAGTCGGCGGATATCACCCTCGTGCGCGGTGAACTTACGGTCCTGGTCCGAGCCTTCAAACTTTCCCGGGCCACCTTCAGGAAGATAAAACAGAACCTTTTCTGGGCCTACATCTACAACACCGTCGCTATTCCCGTGGCAATACTGGGGCTGCTGCACCCGCTGATCGGTGTAATAGCGATGACCACCAGCTCAATCACAGTAGTAACCAACGCCAGCCTCCTGCGCTACGT
>JBKGYI010000049.1:0-7632 GCA_046546195.1 bacterium
ATATGGCCCCACATTTCCGAGGTAACCTTTTCATGTAATTTGCTGACCCCGTTAGTGCGGCAGGAAACCCGGAGAGCAAAAGCGGTCAGATTAAAAACATCTTCACTGTCCGATTCGGTCCGCCCGAGATTGATAAATTCATCACAGCTTATATCCATTTCGTCACAGAAGTTTTTAAAATACTCCTGAACCAGTTCGTTACTGTAACGTTCATGTCCGGCAGTCACCGGGGTATGGGTGGTAAACAGTGTATTCTTCGCTATATCTTCAATGGCCTGCTTAAAATCGCCGCCGTTTTTACCACGTTTGCGCAGCCGCTCGGTAGCCAGAAAGACCGAGTGCCCCTCGTTAAGATGCCAGACAGCGGGATCGATATCAAGCTTCTCAAGTGTTATCGCCCCACCCACACCTAATAATATCTCCTGGCAGAGGCGCATCTCTCGCTGGCGAACATAAAGTTGCCCGGTAATTGGCTGCAGCTCGGGCGGGTTACCGGCAAAATCAGAGTCAAGCAACAATACCGGTATTTTACCGACCTGGACCTTCCAGACGCGCAATTTTACCACGTCGTTGCGCAACGGACATTTAACAACAAGCGGTCTGCCCTGCTTGTTCAAAACAGGTTGCACCGGCATTCTTGAAAAATCAATCCTCGGCAGTACGTGATGCTGGGTCCCATCGGCATCGATACACTGCTCAAAATAACCGTGTCTGTATAACAGCCCCACTCCGACCAGCGGCAGTCCTCGATCACTGGCCGCTTTCATGTGATCACCGCTGAGCACACCAAGTCCACCGCTATATATCGGCAGGCAGTCATGCAAGCCGTATTCGGTCGAAAAATAAGCCACCGGTCCGGAATAATCGAAGTCATCACCGTTTCCCGAGTTTTCCATATATTCGTCAAAATCCTGCAGAACCTGGGAATAAAGGGCAAGAAACTCTTCGTTATTCAACAGCGGATACCAGTGCGGAGTATCCATCTCCATCAAAACCTCAATCGGATTACGGTAACGGGTCCAGCGCTCCGGGCCCAGGAAACTAAACAGGCGCATCGCCCGGGGGTTCCAGCACCACCAGAGATTATAGGCAAGTTCGGGCAGTCGTTCAAAAGCGTCGGGCACATCAATTCCAATCGGTTGCTGGGCAGGAATATTTAACTTTTTAAATAATTCTTCGTTCACATCGATCACTCCATATAATAATTACAGGGTTTCATTTTTTCTTTACGCCACTTAAAATGGTACTTCCTGATCCCTGAAAAAACAACAATTTCAGCAGCCCGGAGCTGCTTTCCGGTAACTTAATTCTTTGTTAATCGTTCGGGCGTTGGAGAAGTCAGAAGGCAAACGTACATTGTTTTGCATCCTCTCCCGTCACCGGCACTAAGGAAATTGGAAGCTTCCGGTAAAAAAGAGTAATCAGATGGCCGGGGGCGGATATTTTTCCGTAAGAAAAGGGATAAACTGCTTTTCAAAAATGGCCGGCCAGGTGAATTTTTTTCGCACCCGGCGCTGAAGTTTAACAGAAGTCTGACTTTCCAGTTTCTGGTAGATATCGTAAGCAATAATTGAGGGATGTTCCTGGGGATCAAAATATACCGGTGCCTCACCCCCCACTTCAGGAAGAGGCGCAATATTGGAACAGCAAATCATAGTCTTGCTGAGTCCGGCCTCCAGCAGCGGCAGACCAAATCCTTCCTGGAGACTGGTCATCAGCAGCATATCACTTAACCGGTAAAACTGTTTCATCCTGTTAAAACTTATTTTCAGCGGATCACCGGTCTCCGGATTTTCCAGTTCATAGCAAAAGACAACTTCATCTTCGAGACCGAGTTTACTGCGCATCTTTTTCAATTCTTCAAAATAATCCATCGATTCAGGATTATGGGGGTCGGGCGGACCGGTGATTATAAAATGAATAGAATAGCCCAGTTTTTTCAGATGCTGAATAATCTCCAGGGCCAGCTCAAAATTTTTGCGTTTAACTATGCGAGCCGGGTAAATGGCAATAAGATCATCGTAATACATTTTATGTGAACGATAAATAGCGCTAACAGCCGGGTCAAGTTCCTGGAACTCGTAAAATTCTATCCCGTCATGGATAACCTCTATCTCGGGCTGATCACCAAGAATAGAACGAAGCTGGCGCTCACGCAGACCTGAAATAGCAACATAACAATCGGTTTCTACCGGACTGGCCAGCAGATTATAAGGATAACTATCCGGGGTCTGATAGCGTTGATCAAGCCAGGCAATATCATGAATCCAGGGAATTAGCCGGGCAGTATTATCGGCGGCCAGCTCATAAAGAGCAGCGGTGGCCGGCATGTTAAAAGGCATTGTAAATATGTTATGGACCAGCCAGGTATCACATTTTTTCAATTGAGTTTCTAACCGTTTTTTGCATTTTTGTTTTGCTTCCTCAAACGGCTTCAGATCACCTTCGGCCAGCGCTTTTACAACTTTTTCTTTCCCGGGATAGTCACTGGCCAGTTCGTCGAGAACCGTGACCGCTATTTCCTCGTGGAACTCACCGCCTTTCCCGACCAGAACCTCAACTTCAGCCCCGTAACGATGCAGCCAGCGGGCATGGGCTTCAACAATAAATTCAGCCCCACCAATTACCGGCGGACAGCTATAATGTATCAGACCAATCGAACGACCGCTGAGAGCTCGTAAAGACATGATTATACCTCCTCAATTTCCACGGAATAAATCGCCGCGTTATCCGGCAAAGAAACCATTACATCTTCCAGAGACCAATCCCCGGCAAGATGGGCTATCATGCTGTTTACAACCTTGTGCGCGACTATCAACTGGGGACGTGAGCTAACAGTGAGTAATTCCCCTATCCCTTCTTTGACCCGCTCACGCAATCGCTCGAGACTGTCGCCACCCGGGGGCGGATATTCAAGCGGTTTTTCCTGCCAGAGGCGATAGCGCTCCGGTTCCAGATCGTCCAGAAGCTGACGTACACGCAGACCGTTCCAGAACCCCTGGTCAAATTCTCTAAACTGTTTGATGACTCTGAAATCGCCCACCTCGACATTTTTACTTATTATTTCAGCCGTCTGGTAAGCACGTCGCAGGGGACTGCTGGCTATATCAAAAACCTGTTCCGCAGAAATATGCTTGCCGGCGTCCTGCGCCTGGCGGCGGCCCCGTTCATTCAAACCGACATCTATCCCCCCCTGAATACGCCCCTCAAGATTCCAGTTGGTTTCTCCGTGTCTTATTAAATAAAATTTCATGCCTTTTAGTTTCCTGATTTGCCGATGTTAAATTTCTGGCGGTATTTATCAATATCAACCATCGGCGGTCTTTCTATCTCGCTCATATCAAGATTTTCAAACCTGTGCCCGTCCTCAATAGCCTCAATCTGTCTGAAAATCCTTTTCAATTCCTTCTTGATTTTAACCTTCCCTGCAGCATCAAGCCGGTTAAAAAATGTCTGCAGGATACCAAAAGCCATCTTGCCCAGCGACTGCAGATCCTGGTTTTGATGGACCCGTTTATCAAGATCAACCTGGGCGATCGTCTCGATCCCAAACTGTTCACTGATATCGATCAGCAAACCTGTTTCCACGCCGTAACCGATAAAAAAGGGCAGCTTTTCAAGCAGTTCCCGCCGCCCCGCATATTCCCCGGACAGAGGCTGCAGCAGTCCGGCAAGATCAGGAAAAAAAAGATTAAACAGCGGGCGAATCAAAATCTCGGTTACCCGGCCACCGCCACCGGTCCGCACCTCTTCCCCCATCTGAAGCGGACGTTCATAAAAACCTTTGACATAACTGATTTCATCCCGTTCCAGAAGGGGACCGACCAGACCATAGACAAATTTAGGCGCAATATTTTTAATATCCGCATCGATATAAACGATAATATCTCCTTCAAGCAGATAAAGACTCTTCCAGAGATTTTCTCCTTTTCCCCTGTGGTCCCCCTGTTCGGGCAAATAGTCGCTGGCCAGAAAAACTTCAGCACCATATTTTTCAGCAATCTCACGGGTGCGGTCCGACGAACCGCTGTCAACCACAGCTATCTTGTCGACAAGCTCATGCTTGATCATCAGTTCTGTCTGGATAAGCAAAATCTCTTTAGCAATCGTTTTTTCTTCATTAAGGGTGGGCAGACTAACATCTATCGTCAGATTCTTCTTATTTTTTAGATCAACCAGCCGTTCAATATCCTGAAAATCACCGTGATGATAGGTGTTTTCAACAAGCCAGTTATCAACTTTCATAAAGAATCACCGTTTCCAAGTAATTATCTTATTAAAAAATCTATCCTATATTTTGCGCATAAATCCTCGAAGTTGCAAGGGACTTGCCGAAATACTAATCCAAACCGGCATACACTCGTTTTAACCGACCGCTCCACCGCGGGGGTGAAATGTGTTATGGGCCCGCCTTACTTCATCCCGCAGGTGCACATAGGTACCGGCGGTAGTCGCCACATCACTGTGGCCCAGCATTTCCTGCAGGCTGCGCAAATCAGCTCCCCGGCTCAACATATGTGTGGCAAAAGTATGGCGCAGCGTATGGGGACTGACATCGCTCAACCGGGCCCGGCCGGCCTGCGTCTTTACTATCTCCCATATTTTCTGGCGGCTTATCTGTTTTCCTTTTTTATTGATAAAAAAATAATCTGTCCCGGAACGATCATAGCGCCGGCGCCAGCCGCCGGCATAACGTTTCATCCATTTAAGAGCAGTCTTACCCACCGGGACAAGCCGTTGTTTACTGCCTTTTCCCTCGATAAGCATTTCGCCGCGCTCCCAATTAATATTATTACTTTTTAATTCAGCCACCTCTGAAACCCTGAGACCGGCCCCGTAAAAAATCTCCAGCAAGGCCCGGGCACGTACCCCCTCTTCGCACTGGGTATCCGGCGCTTCTAAAAGCGCTTCTATTTCCTGTTCATCAAGATAATCCGGAAATTTTTGAGCACCGGAAGGGCGATCGAGCAACTGGACGGGATTATTTTTTAAATAATCTGCATTTTTCAGAAAAGATAAAAACCGATTTAGAGAAGCCACGCGGCGCGATATGGTCCGCAGAGCATAACGTGAATGACAATTTTCCAGATAGTCAGTCAACAGTGAACTGTCAAGTTCTGACAATTTAACCCCGTTGATAGAACAAAACTTCAAAAAATCACGCAGATCGCTAAGATAAGCCTCAATCGTATTTTTTGCCAGACCTTCATCGACGTAAAGTTTGTTTTTAAACTGCTGCAGATAATCAAGCCAGTCTTCCGGGATTTTTTCGGATCCGAACTTATCGTTATAGCCGGGCACAGTATCTACTTCTCAAGAGTTTCTGCCGGGGCTTGTGACGGCTGCCAGCCGGCAAATTTCGCAGCGAAAAAAGTTAAAATCATTACAATAATCATTCCTGAAACCAGACAGATACCAACCCGGAAAACATGCCGGTCAAACTGTGCCGGAAAATAGTTGACCGCCTCAATTCCTCTCCCCACTCTAAACGGCCAGACACCACGTAAACAGCCCAGCATAAGACCGGTAAGCGCGGCCATACTGTATTGATGCCAGTGATGCAAAAAATAACTGAGAACCCTGGTAAACAGCAGCAGGCCACTAATAATTCCGGCCAGAAATACGATGAGGTAGCCGCCGGAATGCAGCGGTATATTCCCCTGCTGCAGGGTTGAACGAAAATTATTTACTACGTTTAAAATAAAATAGTAGCAACCCAGTATAAGCAAAATATAGGAACCGCTAATCCCCGGCAGAATCATCGCCGAGATCGCTATGGCGCCGGAAATAAATAAAAACCAGAGGGCGGGCCGAGGTACGTAAAATTTAGTTCCAACCGGTATTTTTTTATCCTCATAATCAGCGAACCGTTCTGAAATTTCCCCGTTTTCCTCCAGTTCCAAAACATCGCCAGCAGGCAATAAACTCATCTGGTGGCGCACATCACTGGCAAATTCACCTGTCAAAGTATGCACTTCAACAAGTGAACCGGGAGGATTAAATGAGACGCCAGGGGCAGTTATTAGATAGCCAAAAATGAGAAAGAGGACAAAGAAAATAAGCGGGCGGAGAATTCCTCCTCGCTTCTCGAAGAAAGCGGTTGATGCGGGAACCCAGGCACTGGAAAGAATCAGACCAAAAAACAGGGCCCGCAGCTCGGAAGGATAATTATCGATAAAAAAAGGTATTATTGCACTACCCGCCAGCAGGGCAACCACAATCCCGCCGCCCAGAGTCGCCAGAAAAACTATATCGATCCGATAAAAATGATACCTGAAGTTTTTGCTGTCTTCGGGATTTGAGCCGAAAAAAACTATTTTAAACAGCGGATATAACCAGCGAATATTTAAGTTTTTCAGAGCATCTATAAATCTCTCGTAAATGCCGAGGATCAGAGCCATTGTCCCCCCGCTGACGCCGGGGATCACATCAGCAATACCCATGCACATCCCTTTTAAAAATATCACCATTTGCGTTAAAAAATCTCGTTTGTTAGCTGGCAAACCGTACTCACTTCCTCAGGGGAGTAGATAACCACTTTCAAACCTAAATTTATCAGTAAGATAGTGAAAAACAAACTCGTAGGTATGCCATTCCCCACTTTGAAGCATAGCTATCGGGGAGCGGAAGATCGCTGTGTAATGATGATCCAGATGATCATTATAAAAATCCCAGACCGCTTCACTGTTCATATTATCATAGTTGATATAGACAAACTCACCGTCTCTGCTAAAAGGATGGGTGGGGGAAAGAGTTTCAATTGTCGGATTAATTAAGACCACGGGAACAAAATTATTGCGACTGCGATAAGCAAGACGCTGCAATTCCGGGCCGTTTTCAGGCAAATTCTGGGAAACAATAATAATTCCAGTTGGTCCACGGCGCGAAAAATCATTGTTAAAAGCCTGATCAAGCAGATATAAAACCTCCGTATCCTCCGCATCCACAGGCGAAGCCACTGGATAAACAGACTGCAGAGAATTACGTAAAGTAGCACGGTTGGATGTATAGGAACGAACCACGTTCTTCCCCTCAACCTGCCAGATAGTTCCGATCGATTTTTTCGGGGCATCCGTAATCAGTTCTTCAAGAAATAACTGTAGTTCCCTCCAGGTACGCTCGGAGTCCAGGCGATTATCAATAATCATAATCCAGCCGGGATCATACACTTCGGAACTATGGCGCAGCAAACTGGGCAAAGCTGTCATATTTTCAACTTCAATCCCCAGCGAACGGTCGGAAAGATCGCGGTAACGGCCACTCCCCAGCGGATCGGTTATAATAAGATTCTGAGAAATCATCGGATAATTTTGAAAGCGCGTCCGACGGTCCTGGATAAGAATGTCGGGGTCGGGAGCTTCGGGCTGGCGATAAATCAAAAGAGAACTTTCCTCAAACAGAGAAAGAACCATACGGTCGCCGTAAAAAGCAATGTCCGAAAGATCGTCCGCGGGAATCGCATCCCCTTCCTCATAAAGAGGCTGTTGCTGACCGGTCTCCGTGTCATAAACAACCAGTCCCGCTGCAGTAGCTAAAATAAGATTATCTTCCTGAAACCATAAAGCGCTAACATCCAGCCGGGCATCAAAACTAATCTCCTCTTCAACTTCGCCATACTTATCAACAACATGG
>JBKGYI010000050.1:0-7627 GCA_046546195.1 bacterium
GGTCGGTGCAGTGGTTATTGCTGGCATTGCTATATTTCCGGTCTGGATGTCAGATTGGTTTGGAATTGAGCTGTTGTTCGGAGGAACATCGCTGCTGATTCTGGTTGGAGTTGGCCTTGATTTTGTTCAAAAACTGGAAAGTCAGCTTGTTATGCGCCTTTACGGTGGTTTCATGGAAAGCGGTCGGGTTAAAGGACGTCATTAAGATAAGCTGCAGACTGAATTCAAAATTAATACGTTCGAACAGGAGAGTGGTTTGCGATGCGAGTTATTTTGATGGCTCCCCCGGGCGGCGGTAAAGGGACCCAGGCCCGGCGATTATCGCGTAAACACGATATTCCGCATGTTGAGACCGGTAAAATTTTACGCAGGGCGGTTGAAGAGGAAACCGCAGTCGGCCGGAAGGCTAAAAAATATATGGATAGCGGTGACCTGGTTCCTGATACGATCATGATTGATATTATAAAAGAACGCCTCGCCGAGCCTGATTGTGAGAAAGGTTTTGTGATGGACGGTTTTCCGCGAACTGCAGCCCAGGCGGAAGCCTTAAGTGAGTTGTTTGCCGAACAGGATATTTCCCTGGATGGTGTGATTTTTCTCGAAGTGTCCGATGAGGAGATATTTTCGCGGCTCAGCCGCCGCCGCGTTTGTGAAAACTGTGCCGAAACGTATCATCTTGATGCAAATCCGCCTGCTGAAGAAAATACCTGTGATAGGTGTGGCGGCGAATTAAAACGGCGTAGCGATGATCAGCCGGAGGCAATAAAACATCGGCTGGATGAATACCGGGATAAAACTAAACCGGTGCTTGAGTATTACCGTAACCGGGATTTACTGGTTGAAGTTGACGGTGAGCAACAAATTGATGCGATCACCCGGGAAATAAATAATATACTTGCCGGGTAGATTTATTTTTTGATAAGGTAGTTGAACTCTTATGCCGGTGCAGCCGGAAATTTCACAGGAATGTATGACACGGGCTAATGAGATTGTGGCGGAAGTTCTGGAGTTATTAGAAGAAAATTTACAGGCCGGGGTTAATACAAAAGAACTGGATGAACTGGCTGAACAGTATATTCGTGATCAGGATGCAAAGCCGGCTTTTAAAGGATACCGTGGCTACCCGGCTACAATAAATGCTTCGATTAATAACCAGATTGTCCATGGGATACCCTCCCGGAAACAGGTGGTTGCCGAGGGGGATCTGGTTTCGCTTGACGTAGGAGCCTGTTATCGGGGTTGTTATGGTGACTCGGCATTTACTGTCGCAGTTGAACCGGTAACTCCTACGGCCCGGCAGCTGCTTGATGTAACACGTCGCTCACTTTACCGGGCAATCTCGGAGGTTAAACCGGGAGTCCGACTCGGTGTTGTATGCAATGCTATCGAAAGTTTTGTTAAACCATACGGTTTTTCTGTTGTTCGGGAGTGGGCCGGACATTTTATCGGTCACCAGCTGCATCTTGAGCCGCAGATTCCTAATTACGGAACTCCCGACTGGGGACCTGTTTTGAAGCCCGGGATGTTTATGGCGATTGAACCGATGGTTAATGTTGGTGGACCGGCTACAGAAATACTCCCGGATGGCTGGACAGTTGTTACAAAAGACGGTAGTCTTAGTGCCCATTTCGAACATACGGTAGCGGTAGTTGAAGACGGAGTTAAAGTTTTGTCCCAAAGATCAAAAGAGGTGCTTATGTAGATGGCCAGAGAAGATGCAATCGAAGTCGAAGGCGAAGTTATTGATACACTGCCCAACGCCCAGTTTAAAGTTGAGCTGGATAACGGGCACCAGGTACTGGCACATATATCAGGTAAGATGCGCATGTACTACATAGAAATACTACCCGGTGATAAAGTAAAGGTGGAGCTTTCTCCCTATGATCTCACCCGGGGCCGCATAGTCTACCGTTATAAATAAAAAATCAATGATTTTACTGTTTAGCTGTTGATACTATAGCGGGAGTTTGCTATAATCGTTAGCTTGACTGTAAAAAAAACAGTAAACGAGGGATTTATAATGAAAGTAAAAGCTTCTGTAAAAAAGAGATGCGATAAATGTAAAATTATTCGGCGCCACGGTGTCGTGCGGGTTATATGTTCCGCCGATCCCCGTCACAAGCAGCGCCAGGGTTAACCAGGAGGTATTTGGATGCGTATTGGTGGAGTAGATTTGCCGTCTCAAAAACGAATTGAAATTGCCCTGACCTATATTTTTGGTATCGGGAGATCGTCTTCCTGTGAAATTTTGAGTAAGGCCCAGGTGGACGGAAATAAAAAAACTCATGAATTAACGTCTGATGAAGTAACTCGTTTGCGTAACCTGATTGAGGCCGACTACACGATCGAGGGTGAACTTCGCAACCGTGTCAAACGTAACATTCAGCGGCTCAAGGAGATTAATTGTTATCGAGGGATTCGTCATCAAAAAGGATTACCGGTACGGGGCCAGCGTACGCGTTGTAACGCCCGTACCCGTAAAGGTCCGCGCAGGACAGTTGCCGGCCAGAAAGCCGCACCGGCACCAACCTGATTTGATTTTTGTTTAATAATAAAATATCTGTAAGTAAGGGACTGGGATATTACTATGGCTAAGAAAAAAGTTGGAGCACATGCTATTGCTCATATAAGATCGACATACAATAACACTGTGATTACAATCACCGATCCGGCCGGCAACGCTATTGCCTCGTCTTCCGGTGGTGGCATTGGATTTAAAGGGACCCGGAAAGGAACCCCCTATGCCGCCCAGCTGGCTGCTGAAGACTGCGGTAAGAAAGCCATGGATCGTGGCGTAAAATCACTGGAGGTTTGTGTGAAAGGACCGGGTAGCGGCCGCGAGGCGGCCATACGTTCTTTTGAAACGATCGGTCTTGAAGTTACAGGGATTAAAGACGTCACTCCCAAGCCGCATAACGGCTGTAAACCTAAAAAAAGACGTCGGATGTAAATAAGAAAACAAGTTAATCTGGAGAGGTAATCAATTATGGCACGTTATACTGGACCTGCTTGCCGGCAATGCCGGCGTGAGGGAGAGAAGTTGTATTTAAAAGGAGAACGCTGTCACACTTCCAAGTGTGCAATTGAGGAAAGAAATTATCCGCCCGGTGAGCGCACATACGGTCGCCGTCGCTGGTCTGAGTATGGCCGGCAGTTGCGGGAAAAACAAAAAATGAAAAGAACTTACGGGCTGCTGGAAAAACAGTTTAGAAACCTGTTTGAAAAAGCAGAGCACTCGCGTGGAATTACCGGTGAGGTGTTAATTCAACTGTTAGAACAGCGGCTGGACAATACTGTCTTCCGGCTTGGATTTGCCGGAAGCCGCAGTCAGGCCCGTCAGTTTATAGACCATGGTCATATCAAAGTTAACGGTCGTCGGGTTGATATAGCCTCCTACCAGGTTCAACCCGGTGATGTCATCGAAGTTGTTGATTCGATGAAAGAGAACGAAGAGGTAAAAAAATACAGTTCTCTTGCCGAGCAAAAAGGAACACCCGACTGGCTCAATATGGAGTCCGGCCAGCGCGGTAAAGTACTGCGTGAACCCGAACCGGGTGATGTAACAGATGTTCAGTTTGATGACTATCTTGTTGTTGAGCTTTATTCCAAGTAATGATTTTAATTTTAAACCCAGAGTATTTCAACGAAACTTTGCAGGGGGTTTTATAAGATGTCTAAAGAAAATGAAATAATGAGAAATTTTGTTATGCCCAGCAGTATTGAGGCGATCGAAACCAGTGATGATGGAACTTATGGTAAGTTTTCTATCGAACCGTTTGAACCGGGGTTCGGTAATACTGTGGGGAACTGTTTGCGCCGGGTGTTGCTTTCTTCGATAACGGGCAGCGCGGTGACCGCTGTTAAGCTGTCAACTGCGGATGGTCAGGTTGACCATGAATTTACCGGAATCGAGGCTGTTCATGAGGATGGTGTCGATATTCTCCTTAATCTCAAACAACTTAAAATCGATATTGGTGATGATGAGGGACCGGTTGTTTTGGAATACGAACAGAATGGTGAGGGCGTAATTACTGCCGGCGATCTAATCGGTGATAGTGAAGTTACTGTAATGAACTCCGAACATGTTATTGCAAATGTCCAGGAGGACGGGTTGCTTAAGGTTCAGGTGGTTGTTGAAAGCGGTCGTGGTTTTAAAAGTGTTGACCGTGACATACAAAAAGAAAAACGCAGTGATGGGCTTATCCCGATTGATGCCCTCTTTTCCCCGATTGAAAAGGTGAAATATAGCGTGGAAAATACTCGTGTCGGTCGGATGACGGATTTTGACCGTTTGATATTTGAGGTCTGGACCGACGGCAGTCTCGACCCCCGGGATGCTATTGGTCATTCGGGTAAGATTCTCAAGGAACATTTTAGTTTCTTTATTAATTTTGAAGAGACTGAGGTTGAAGAGGAAGCCGGCGGGCTTACCCCTGAAGAAGAAAAATTAAAAGAAGTGCTGGACACTGAAGTCGATGAACTCGAACTTTCGGTTCGAAGTGCTAATTGTTTGAAGAACGCTGAAATCCTCACCCTGGGCGATCTTGTCCAGAGAACTGAAGAAGAGATGCTGCAGACCAGAAACTTTGGTAAAAAATCTCTCGAAGAGATTTGTGAAAAGCTTGCTGAGTTTGGCCTGAAACTCGGTATGAAAGATGTTGATTATCTGGCCGGTGACTCTTCGGGGGAGGGCCAAGAATGAGACACGCCAATAAGAAGAAAAAAATGAATCGTGATTCGGCTCATCGCCGTGCCCTGGCCAGCAACATGGCCCGCAATTTGATTGAGAAGGAAAAAATAACAACTACTCTGGCCAAAGCTCGTTTTTTAAGGCCATATATTGAAAAGCTGGTTACCCGGGCCGCCGAGGATACAGTTCACAACAGGCGCGAGGTGAAGAAAAAGCTAAAAGACCGCAATCTGGTTAATAGGCTTTTCGAAGATATTGGGCCCCGTTTCGCAGACCGCCCCGGTGGTTATACAAGAATTATTAAGCTTGATCGTCGCGTCGGTGCCGGTGCGGAAAAAGCAATCATTGAATTTGTTGAGTAATTTTTGCCGGTTATGAACAGGTAGTTTCCCTTCCGAATGGGTGAACGCTTTCAACTCATATGTTCATACCTCGGGGAAAATTATTATGGCTGGCAGCGGCAGTTAAAACGGGCAACTGTTCAGGCTACAATTGAAGATAAAATTTGTTCTTTGACCGGTCAGAAAATAAGGATACATGGTTCGGGGCGAACCGACCGCGGTGTTAACGCTCTCGGGCAGGTTGCTCATTTTGATCTGACGGGGAACTGTTTTGCCGGTAAGTGCTGGTCGGATATTCTAAACGACAGTTTACCGCTTGATATCAGGATTGTCAGCCTGCGGGCTGTCGAGCAAAGTTTTCACGCCCGTCACTCGGCAGAATGGCGGGTTTATGGTTACCGTTTTTTATCGGTTGAAAATACAATACTAAAACCGGAACTTGAATGGCGTTTTAATCCTGAAAACTGGCGCCCCCGGCTGGGCGAGCAGGTAGTCGCTTTTCTTAAGAATGGGATTCGAACCAGGCAGTTTTCGGGTAGCGGAGGTTCTAATTACGTCTCCGAAATATGGCCGTTAGAATTGGAATTGAAGCATCCGTCGCCGGATGAAATGTGGCTGCTTGTCGGGGCCAGAAGTTTTCGGTATAAGATGGTTCGCTGTATAGCTTCAGCACTCGGGCAGTGTCTTGGCGGGATGCTTTCGCTCGAAAAATTAAAAGAGCGTCTTCAAAAGATGGACTATACGATCAAACCGGCCCCCGCCGCCGGGTGTTATTTGCTGAATGTCGACTACTATCAACAGCCGCCGGAAAGCTCGTTTGCGGTCGCCTGGCAGCGTGTTGAAGATTTTTGCGGGTTTGACTTGATAAACAGGGTGAGTGGAAGATAGAGTTATAAAACGTCTGTAGAGATTCGAGATTAGCTGGGCGCAGCGCAGTTATCGAAGTAGCTTTAGAATACTGGAGGATAATAGTGATGAGTCAAAAAACATATATACCGAAAGAACAGAACGAAAAAAGATGGGTAATTTTTGATGCCCGCGACAGGGTGCTGGGCAGGCTTGCCACCCGGGTGGCAACAGTACTGCGGGGAAAAAATAAACCTGAGTATACACCCCATCTGGATTGTGGTGATGCGGTAGTGGTTATTAACGCCGCTGATATTCGATTGACCGGAAATAAACTTGAGGATGACGGTTTAACCCACCACAGTGGTTATATCGGCGGACTTAAGAGTAAAAACTACGCTGAATTGCTGGAAACAGACCCGGAAGAAGTTGTTTTCCAGGCGGTTAAGGGTATGATCCCCAAAACAAGGCTGGGCCGGAAGATTCTTAAAAATTTAAGAGTTTACCGCTCGGATGAGCATCCCCACCAGGCCCAGCAGCCTGTTGAGTATGATTGGGAAAACGATTCTGTTTGAAGATCGATTTTAAATAATAAAACATTCTGGAGGATAATGGCATGGCTGAAGAAAACGAAAATAATGTAGAAGAAGCCGAAGTTGTGGAAGATTCTGGTGAAAAACTGGAGGATCTTGAAGTGGCAATGGCCGAGGGGGAAGAGCCCGAAGAAGAAAAAGGCCCTGAAAAACCGATTGTTAAACATGAGGGCCGTTTTTATGGGACCGGTCGCCGCAAAGAGTCTGTCGCTCGCGTATGGGTGGAAGCAGGCAGTGGAAATATTACAGTTAACGATCAGCCCGTTGAGGATTATTTTATGAATCGAGCTGCCTGGCTCAACGCCGCCACCGAACCCCTGGAATGTGTTGGCTTTGAAGAAAAGATAGATGTTACAGCTACTCTGCAGGGCGGCGGAAAAACAGGCCAGTCCGGTGCTCTCAAACTGGGGATAGCCCGAGCCCTTGTTGACATGGATCACAACGCCCGTCACTGGCTTCATGCTGATGGCTTGATGACCCGGGATGACCGTAAGGTTGAACGTAAGAAGATCAATCAGCCCGGAGCCCGCGCTAAAGCCCAGGTCTCCAAACGTTAAACGTCATGTCCAACCTGGCACTTGCGGCCTCGGTTGTCGGAGCAAGCGGTTATGCGGGTGCTGAAGTTGTAGCTCTGCTGGCCGACCATCCGGATATTACGGTGGATTCTGTGATTTCCCGCACTTACAGCGGTCAGCCTTTCGCCTCCCTTTATCCCCGTTTTAGTGGAAAAGTAGAAAAAAAGTTTCAATCCCTTGAATATGATACTGTGGCGAGCAGCGATATTGTTTTTCTTGCGGTTCCCCATACCACTTCCATGCAGATCGTTCCCGAATTACGCAAACGGAATAAATCACTGAAAATAGTTGATCTGGCCGCTGATTACCGTTTTAACAGTGCTGATAAATTTGAAGAGGTTTATGGTGTGGAGCATAATGATCCCGATAATGTTGCTTCGGCGGCCTATGGATTGGCCGAATACAACAGCGATTCCATAAAAAATGCCGATCTTGTTGCCAATCCCGGTTGCTATGCAACGGCTGTTCTGGTTCCTCTTGTTGCCCTGGCTGAAGAAAATTTGCTGGACGGTAATGTTTTTGTTGATGCAAAATCAGGGATAAGTGGAGCCGGTCGCGGTCCTGCGGAGGCTACAACTTTTG
>JBKGYI010000051.1:0-7626 GCA_046546195.1 bacterium
CCTTCCTTTAATTGAAGCTGAATCTGGTGATCATCACCCACGAACTGAAAAGGGACTTCATCCTCAACTATGGCACCGCCGGGAATACGAACTGTTGTCAGGTGCCGTTCATCACCGCCACCACCGGTTGTAATTGCTCCCTGGGCGGCCGCATAGGCCTGCCCATTTCCGGCTTGCAGGGGAGTCTGAAGTAAAATACCGCCGGAAAGATCATCGGCAGAACCGATTGAACTCACAGTGACATCTATTTTATCTCCAGGTTTTTTAAACGGGGGTAAAGTCGCAGTAATCATAACAGCGGCCACATTATCAAGGTCAGCATCGCCGGGGTCATCTATTTTTATCCCCATCTGGTCAAGAGCGTTAGCCATGGAGCGATTAACAAAATCGATTCCACCGTCTCCCGTGCCATCCAGACCAATAACAAGACCGAACCCGCGGAGCTGGTTTTCACGTACCCCGTGAATCCTTGTTATATTTTTCAGCGGAACCTGCAGTTCCGCATAAACAGGACCTACAATCAGCTGGGTTACTATAACAAAACTCAAAATTAATAATAATTTTTTCTTCATTTTAATTTCCTCCCATTCAATCTCAATTACCAAAAAAGCACGTTTTTAATAAAGACGAAGCTGCGGCCGATAAGCCCACGCGGTTTTCCCTTCCGCTGACCGATACCACTTTCATAAGAAATTTCAGCGTTAGCAATACGATCCGAGGGAATTGTGTTATCCGTTCTCACGTCTTTCTTCCGGGCATTCCCTTTGAATTTCATGGTTTTAATTTCGTCCTCCACCTTTATTTCCCTGGTTCCCCGCAAACTCAGAACACCGGACGGACTGACCTCATCAACCACCACGGACATCCGGGTGTTTAAAGTTTCGGTCATATCGGAATTGCGCTCAGAAGCCGAGGAGGATGAACCGCTTAAAGAAGCACCGAAAATCGGAATCCAGGATACAAGGTCGTTAAAAAAAGTCGAGTCATCATTATCCTGCCCGGCGCTTCCGCCCATTGAAACCTCTTTATCTTTTTCCCGATTTGAATCGGTCTGAGCCATTGATGATTCAGAAACAACAATCAGCAAAATATCGCCTTCAGTAACGGCGACTTCATCTTTATACATTGATCTTTCACTATCGGGGTCCTGCCAGATGGAAGTGGCCAAAGCGGCGCTGGTGAATACAAATATAAATATTCCGATCATGCAATTAACTGTAATGATTTTTTTAACTTTTTCCATTATTAACAGTCACCGTCCTCTTATCTATAATTTCGGCATAAACCTTCTCTTTACTTGAGCTATTTTCCACCATGATCTTTTCACCGATCGCCCCCTGCCCCTGAGCAATCCCCCGGGCGTTCACTTTTATCCCGTTAAAACTGTATTTTATAGTTACCGGATTGTTTCTTTTAACAGCCAGCGGTCGCTTCAAAGAACGCGATACAATCACCTGTCCCGGTCTGAAGGAACGTTTTGTTTCAAATCCAATAACCGCCTCGCTATCAGTTATAGTCCCTCCGTATATAGAACTTCTCTCCCTTTCTTCCCATATAATATCCCCGGCTCGAATGACATCCCCGTTTGTAATCGAATTTCGAGCAACCGGAACTTTTACCTTCTGACTGATATCGGCTTTAATTCGAAACTCTGCCGTGTATTCCTTCCCCTGGATAACCCTGACATCATACCATTCAGCTCCGTGCATCTCCTGATATTGATTGCGGTTTCCGAGTTCCAGTTTGTATTCGCCCGGAAGCAGTTTAACTTTGCGGGGAACTTTTGTAATCTCAATATTATTACTGGCATAGTCCGCAAAACGGTTTTCTAAGAGTTTCCTGACCCGGGGTTCAAGTTCTGAATCCCGGACTATTTTTTCCGGCCTGATAATATGAACACGCTGATTGGGTCCCGAAAAATCGGGAACCTTTTTCTCCTGGCGGCGTGCTTCAATAATTATGTCAGCACAAGTTACAAACTTTCCTTTCCCCGGAACGGGCAGATCACCAAGATAGATATCCGAAAGTTCCGGAGGCAATTCTCCCTTAATCAGATCGGACAACATTACCGGAGGGTGAGAAAGCTCCACCTTTTCTTTCAGAACAACCGGCGGTAAATCTGCAGCGGAGACCGGCTTATAAAGCCGGCCTCCGCACAGACCGATGGAAAACAAAACGACCAGCAACAACCAGCCAGCCATCCTGTCATTTCCAAGTGCGTTCATTTTACTGAAGCAGCGTGGTGGCACGAGCGAGCATTTTGTCGGAAGTTCTGATTGTCCGATGGTTAAACTCGTATGCACGCTGCATAGCGATAAGATCTGTTAAGGCTTCAATAACGTCAACATTGGATGATTCTATAAATCCCTGCTGCAGTTCACCGGCTCCCTCGGTTCCCGGGGTTACAACTTGCGGGGAACCGGAAGCGGTCGTTTCTTTCAGTAAGTTAGAACCGATGGTCTTAAGTCCAGAAGGATTTACAAACTTTGCCAGTTCCAACTGGCCCACATTTTCGGGTTCTTCCTGCCCCTGAATTTGGGCAGAAACCGTGCCGTCGGCTCGAATAGTAATCCCGGTAGCATTTTCAGGAATCGAGATGTCCCCCCCCTGAACGTAAAGACCGCTGGAAGTAACCAGATTACCATCGCCGTCCATTTTGAAAGCTCCATCCCTGGAGTAAGCAGTCGTGCCATCAGGCTGCATGATCTGAAAGAAACCATCGCCCTTTATCATTACATCGAGGGAATTTTCCGTTTTTCTGGCATTACCCTGGGAATATACCTTGGAGGTTGCCCCGGTCCTCACCCCCATACCGACCGAAATACCGGTCGGATGCTCTGCAGCATCGGCGGATGGTGAACCGGCCACTTTTAAATGTTCATAAAAAAGGTCTTCAAAATCTGCCCGGGTCCGTTTGTACCCGTTAGTATTAACATTGGAAAGATTGTTAGAAACAATATCAACGTTAAACTGCTGGGCTCTCATTCCTGTTCCGCCCGAAAATAAACTACGGATCATAACTGATACACCTCACTTTAGATTTTATAAATCATGCCCGGCCAACCCTGCTAATAGCCTGCCCGAGCAGTTTATTTTGTTGTTTTATCACCGTTGACTGCACTTCGTTATGCCGATTCACCTCAATCATATCTATCATCTGCTTGATAGCATCTACATTGGATCTCTCCAGGAACCCCTGGTGTATTTTATAGTTTTCAGGAGGATCTATGCGGGGGTTATTCTCACCCTGACGGAACATATTATCACCCAACTGTTCCATTTTCACCGGATTTTCAAACTGGGCAACCTGTATATTTCCAAGTATATTGTTATCCTGATCAACTATCTGTCCCCGACCGGTAATACTGAGACTTTCCATATCCTCGGGGATTTGTATAACTCCCTCTAACCCCATAACCCTTTTGCCCCTGGTGGTAACAAGTTCATTATCCGAATTAACCGTAAAACTTCCATCTCGAGTATAGGCTTCACCGCCGTCGTCGGTCTGGACAACAAAAAAACCCTCGCCTTCCAGAGCAAGATCAAGTTGATCCTCCGTTCCTCGCAGCTGACCCTGAGAGAAATTCGTATAAGTCCCATCCGAAGTAACACCGGTATTCAAACTTCCCAGGGGCGGACGCTTATCGATTGTCCCCATCGGTAGTTTTTGAAGGTTGTCATCGGTGCGAACCAGATCTTTTTCAGGATAAGCTTTGTTCACAATATTTAGCGACTTATACCCTGTGGTGTTCGAATTGGATAGGTTATTGGAAATCACATCCATTCGCTGCTGGGTGGCCACCATCCCGCTGGCCCCTGTGTAGAGTCCACGTATCATTTAGAATCCCTCGTCTTTCTGGCGCTTCACATTAGCGCCGAGCAAATTCAATTTTTTTTCCAGTTTTTCGTATCCTCTGTCAAGATGATAGATTCGCCGAACTTCCGTTTTTCCGGAAGCGGCCAGGCCGGCCAGGACAAGCGCGGCCGAGGCGCGCAGATCAGTAGCCATTACCGGAGCCCCTTCCAGCGCATCAACACCGGTTATGGTAACTGAATTGCCGTCTATTTTAATATCGGCACCCAGACGCTGTAATTCAAGGGCGTGCATGAAGCGATCCTCAAAAATAGATTCTTTAATTGTTGAAGTTCCCCGGGCCAGAGCAAGCAAGGCAGAAAACTGAGCCTGCATGTCAGTTGGAAAACCCGGATAGGGCATTGTAACCACATCAATGCTGGCCGGTCTTTTTTTGGCAGCCACAGTTATTTCACCACCGGCGGTAGCGGTAATCTCCATACCGGTCTGACGAAGTTTATTTAGCACCGCATGCAAAATGCGCGGTTCGCAATCAACAACGGTTACCCGTCCTCCGGTGATTGCACCGGCCAGAAGGTAGGTTCCGGCTTCAATCCGGTCGGGAATAATACGATGTTCAGCACCATGTAAATTTACGGTTCCTTCAATTATAATTTCATCACTACCGGCCCCTTTAATTGAAGCCCCCATCTTGTTCAGAAAATCAGCGAGATCGGCCAGTTCAGGTTCACAGGCAGCATTTTCAAGCACCGTGGTCCCTTCCGCGCCGACAGCAGCCATCATAAGATTTTCGGTTGCTCCCACGGAAGGAAAATCAAGATATATCTCCGCTCCCACCAGTTTTTCAGCCCGGGCGTGAACTGTTCCCTGCTCCAGATTTACTTCGGCCCCCATCGCTTCCAGACCGCTAAGATGCATATCAATCGGCCGGGCACCGATTGCACAGCCACCGGGAAGAGAAACTTTAGCTTCTCCACAGCGAGCCAGTAATGGGCCAAGTACGAGAACCGAGGCCCGCATCTTTTTAACCAGTTCATAAGGGGCCTCAATGTTATTAAGTCCGGAAGTGTCTACAACAAAAACAGAATTTTCTTTTTTAACCTCAGCACCCAGCTGCTGCAGAAGCAGACTCATGGTACTGATATCATTCAAAGCGGGAAGATTGGTAAGTTTTACTTCATCACCGGCAAGAATTGAAGCGGCCATCAGGGGAAGCGCAGCGTTTTTTGCGCCGCCGATCATCACTTCTCCCTCAAGTTTGTAGCCGCCACTAATAACTAATTTCTCCACTATTATTGACTCCCGTTTTGTTTTTCCCGTATGACTCCCTGTCATAACTGCTGCGTCTAAGCTGCATTCCCTGTTATGTCTATGCTGTTTTTCGGATGATTACCAGAAAAGGTTAAGCGAAAAATATAATTGCAGGTGGCGGGGATAGTTTACTTTACAGTTTTTCCAGAGCCAGAAAACGCAGGCGGTTCTGATTGTCTTTCAGAAGGCGAACAGACCAGTTAGAAGAAGCTGCTGTTATTTTATTTAATTTTTTAATCAAAGAGGGTTCTGCTTCCAGCCAGAGCTGGCCTGAAGGCAGCAGACATTTTGCTCCCTCCGAAAGAAACTCTTTATAAAAATCAAGCAGCGGCTGCCCGGCAAACAACGCCCGGTGTGGTTCATATTTTTCCACATTAGCATCAAGACCGGGATCATCTTTTTCTACATAGGGCAGGTTGGCAACAATTGCCGCAATCCCTCCCGAAAAACAGCTAAGCCGGTCGGCTCGAACAATAGAAACCCGGCAATTATTGAAGCGAAAATTTTCACGGGCAAGCTCCAGAGCCGCAGCATCTATATCTGTCGCTATAATTTTTCTGTTGCCATATGCTGCCAGCCAGGCGGCGATAAAGCCACTGCCTGTCCCACAATCGACAACCGGCCCCGGCGGAAGATGAACAAGCTGTTTACTGAACATACGAACCAGCGTTTCGGTTTCCTGGCGGGGAATCAAAGCCCGGGGATCAGTTTTTATTGTCAATCCGTCAACATGACAGTGGCCGAGAATATATTCAAGTGGTTCGCCGGCCCGCCGGCGGTTGCGGGCCTCTTCGAGAGAGATCTCTTTTTCAATAAATTTAGAATTCAAACTGGATGTTCGGCGATTAAAATGACGGTCAACTTCCCGGTTTTCCCAGGCGGGACATTCAGCCAACCAGTCCGGCGAGGTCTTCACTTTCCTCAAGTTCCTCCAGTTTTTCCAGCCGATCGGCCTCACGCAGAGCCGTTATTAGTTCCTCCAGATTGCCATCCAGTATCTCCTCAAGATTATAAAGAGTAAGATTAATCCGGTGATCGGTCACTCTACTCTGGGGAAAGTTATAGGTACGAATTTTTTCACTCCTGTCTCCGCTGCCAACCTGGTTTTTCCTTTTTTCGCGCCGCTGCTCATCGCGCTGACTTTTTTCTTGCTCATATAAACGTGAACGTAAAATTTTCAGAGCCCGGGCCTTATTTTTATGCTGGGAACGTTCGTCCTGGCACTGGGCAATATTTCCGGTAGGTTGATGGGTAATTCGAACCGCGCTATCGGTCTTGTTAACATGCTGGCCGCCAGCGCCACTGGCCCGGTAGGTATCCACCTTCAGGTCCTCGGGATTTATCTGGATATCAATATCACGGGCTTCAGGCAAAACAGCCACCGTGGCCGCACTGGTATGAATGCGTCCACCGGACTCTGTCTCAGGAACCCGCTGGACACGATGTATGCCACTTTCATACTGCAGGCAGCCGTAGACATCTTTTCCTTTCACTTCGGCCACCAGTTGTTTGTAGCCACCGTGAGCAGCCGGTGTTATATCGAGCGGTTCGATCTTCCAGTTTCTCTCGCCGGCATAGCGACTGTACATACGAAAAAGATCAGCGGCAAAAAGAGCTGCCTCTTCTCCGCCGGTGCCCGCCCTTACTTCAAGGATAACATTTCTTTTCGAATCGGGGTCGGGGGGGATTAGAAGTTCTTTAAGGCGAACAGCAAGTTCATCCAGCTGTTGTTCAAGGTCGACCATTTCTTCGCGGGCAAGTTCGGCCATCTCACCGCTTGATTCGGCCAGCAACTGCTTGCTCTCCTCATATTCTTCCCGTAATTGTTTAAACTTCCGGTAAGAGTCAACCACTGGTTTTAGTTGTGAATACTGAAGAGAAATCTCCTGGAATTTACTGCTGTCAGCAAGCTCATCCGGAGAATTAAGCAGAGTCTGCAAATGGTCAAGATGTTCTTCCAGCTCCTCAAGCTGTGGTTCAAACTTAAGCTTGATTACTCTTTTTCCTCCGCCTCAGCAGCCTTTTTGCCGTATTTACGCTCAAAACGCTCAACACGGCCCTCGGTATCAACCAGTTTCTGTTCTCCGGTATAGAAAGGATGGCTGGCCGAGGAAACCTCAACTTCAACAAGCGGATATTCCTCGCCGTCAATTTTTGTTGTTTCCTTGGATTCAGCGGTAGAACCGATTAAAAACTGCTTCCCGGAAGTGACATCTTTAAAAACAACTTTTCTGAATTCGGGATGTATATCACTTTTCACAATTAACACCTCATTAAATTTAATAAAAACACATCTTCAGATCAATCCGAACAGAGCATACCTGAAATTATTTGATAATCCCAACGGTTTTCAGGACCAAACCGCCCTATCCGGTACTTAAACACTCTGATATTATATCCTGAAAATACATAAATCTAAAGATTAAAATTTCAAGCAAAATATCTGTTAGCCCGAATTATTCACAACAAAAAGCGTTGTGAATAGATTAGTCCGGTGGACA
>JBKGYI010000052.1:0-7609 GCA_046546195.1 bacterium
TACCCATTATTTTCTTATTTTTCCGCGCCGCTTTTATTGAAAGAGGATTTTCTTCTATAGCGATCACGTTTTTCGCCGCTTGTGCGGCGCAAAGGCTGAAAGCCCCGACTCCGCAGTAAGCTTCAATCAAAACTTTCGGGTTGAAGTTCCTGACCGGTGTGATCACCTCTTCGATTAACCGGCCGATCATCGGAGTACTGCCCTGCCAGAAAGCGTGCGCGGGAACCTGCAGAGATAGCTCTTCCTCGCTGTTCGGAAGCCGTATATTTTCGGTAAGCCACCTGGTTTTTGTTTCTTTGATCTGTTCCGAACCGATATAAACCTGGCCGGTGCTGGAACCGCGGATCATGACATTGTTTATCTCTTGTTCGACAAATTCCCTGAAATTATTTTTGCGTAGTTTTTGTAAACTTCTTTCGACAACTGGTAGACAGACCGGGCATTCAGAGTTTTTCAGGATTTCAATTCCCGCTATTTTCCAGAAACCCGGTTCCCCCGGACCATGTAATTTTACAGTATTTCGATAGTGATAGGGGGTGGGAGAGGGGATTATTTTGTCAAAAAGTGTGCGGAACTGTGGATCCTGGCGGTCAAGAAACTTAAATGCGCGCTCTTTTTTTAGCTGGAGCTGGCTTTCATAATCGATGTGTTGAAACTGGCAGCCGGCACAGAGTTTAAAATGGCGGCATTGCGGTTCGACCCGCCGCGGATCAGGATTTTCAATTTTCTCCGGGATGGCGACAATTTTTGATTTCCATTCGCGAAGAATCCGGCATTCAATAGTTTCGCCCGGCAGCGCTGCGGCGACAATAACTTTCTTCCCCCGGTGATTGCCAACCCCGAGATACTTGCTGTTAAAACGTTCGATTTCAACACTGATTGTTTTTTCTTCTGATTTATTGCTCATAGCAAATCAGGATGTCCTCTCTAACTTTTTCAAGTTTTGCAGGGGTAAACGCAGGGCAATAATTAAGGGGAACATATTTTTTATTTTCCGATGCAGAAATTAGCAAATATTTCATCCAGCAGGTCATCTGTTGTTATTTCTCCGGTTATTCGAGCCGTGGCCTCGGAAGCGTCTCGCAAATCCTCGGCAATCAGTACAGAATCGCGCCTGGTTTTCAACCCCTGTATGGCCGTTCGGATGGCTGCTGCTGCGTTTTCGAGCAGATTGAGGTGGCGTTTTCGTGTTACCAGGGGAGATTCCGTGTGCAACTGATTTTTTCTGACTTTCTGGAGCATTATTTTTTTTAGTTTTCGGAGACCTTCCCCGGTTTCTGCGCTTACCCGGAGATCAGGTTTTTTGCCGTAACGTTTTTTAAGTTCTTTTTCTGTGAAATTTGCTTCTAAATCTAATTTATTGATCACCACAAGAAAGTCATGTTTGTTGATAAGCTGGTAGATATAATCATCCTGTTCGTTCAAAGGACGGCTCTGATCGAGCAGAAATATAACAAGAGATGATTCGGCGATAGCTTTTTCGCTGCGCTCAACCCCCATTTTTTCGGCCAGATTATCAGAAGTTCGTATTCCGGCGGTGTCGTGGAGCAGGAAAGGGATACCATCAATTAAAAGTTGATCGCTGAGAATATCCCGGGTTGTGCCCGGTTGAGCTGTGACAATCGCTTTCTGGCGGGTTAGCAGGCTGTTAAACAGGCTCGATTTTCCCACATTTGGTTTGCCAACAATTGCTGTATGACAGCCGTCGGCAAGTAGCTGTCCGGTCTGTCCCTGCCTGATCAATTCCTGGATTTCATCCAGCACGTTATCCAGTTTTTCAATGAGTTTTCTTTTCGGCAGTTCGCCTGTTTCATCGTGTTCGTCAAAATCCAGGGTTGCTTCTATTCTGGACCGGCAGAAGACCAGAGTTTCCCGCAGTTGAGAGATTAAACAGGAAAGCTCTCCGTTTAACTGGCGTGCTTCTGATTTAAGGGCCGCCCGGCTGCGGGCCGAAATTATTCCGGCTACTGCATCAGCCTGGGCTAAGTCCAACTTGTGATTTAAAAAGGCCCGGCGGGTGAATTCGCCGGGTTCTGCCAGCCGTACATTATTTGCGGTGAGAATATCGCTCAGCAGGGTATCCAGCAGGAGGGGACTTCCGTGGCAGTTAAGTTCTATCACGTCCTCACCCGTATAGGAATTTGGTTCCGGAAAATATATAATTAATCCCCGGTCGAGAAACTGCTTTTCTTGTGCTGTGGTGAATTTGCACAGAGTGGCCCGGCGCGGCTCTAATTTTTTTAAATCGTCCATTACAATTTTTTGGGCGGCTTCGCGCGCGTTGTAACCGCTAATTCTAATTATTCCAACCCCGCCGCTGCCTCCGGGGGTGGCGATTGCGGCTATAGTTTTTTTGTCATTATCATTCATTTTAGCTTTTCCCCCGGGGGATAATTACAATCCGCCGGTTGTCGCCTTCACCTATAGCATGGGCTTTTACTTCGGGAATTTCGTCGATTACTGCGTGAATAGTTTTTCGCTCAAGCTCAATCATAGGAGGTAACTCTATCTCCTGATTTTCCCGTTTGACCTGCTCGGCAACCAGTCGCGCCATTTTTTTAAGTTTTTCTGCTCTTTCCCGTCTGAAATGATCGCTGTCAACGACAATCTGCAGTGGTTCGCTGGAGTGGATGTTAACCTGTTCTTCAACCAGCGACTGGATGGCGTTTATAGTTTTACCTTCCGGGCCGATAAGTTCTTTGCTGCTTTCCGGGGTTAAAATTTCGACTCGATATATTTTATTATCGGGAGTTATTTTTAATGAATAGTTCTGGATATTAAGCAGATCAAGCATGTCAGCTACCAGGTTTCGGATTAACTTTTCCAGATCAGTGCCTTCGGCAGTCAATTTTACCCGGGCCGGTTCGGTGTTCTGGTCGAATAAACCGGGCTGTTCCTCCTGGAGTATTTTTATTTCAACCTCCGATTTTTCCTTGCCGAGCCGGGTTAGTCCTTCTTCGATAGCTGCCGGCACGTTGTCCGCTTCCACTATGATTACTTGTTTAGGCATTTTTTATCGTCCTTGTTGTTGTTTGTTATTCGGTTGACCGGCTTATCAACCACTGCTGACCCAGTGTGGCGGCGGAATTTGTCATCCAGTAAAGAACAAGTCCGACCGGGAAGTTCATAAAGATAAAAACAAACATAACCGGCATAACGTAGGCCATTGTTTTTTGTTGTCCCATGGCCCCGGCACCTCCGCCGCTCAGGGACTGTTTTTGTTGAAAAAACATTAGCAACCCCATCAAAATCGGTAAGATATAGTAAGGGTCGCGTGAGGAGAGGTCGGTTATCCAGAACATAAAATGTGCCCCCCTCAGTTCAATACTGTACTGAAGCATTCGGTAGAGAGCAATGAATATTGGCAGTTGCAACAGCATTGGCATACAGCCGCCAACCGGGTTGAGGTTATTTTTTTGATAGAATGCCATTATCTTTTTGTTTAATTCCTCTTTGTCATCCTTGTATTTTTCCTGGATTTTTTTAATTTCCGGTTGTAAATCCCGCATTTTTTGCATACTGACAAGCCCTTTTTTGGTCAAAGGGTGTAAGATCAGTTTTATTAGAACACTTAGAATTATTATTGCAATTCCGTAGTTGGGGATCAGTGAATAGATGAAATTAAGTCCGGCTAGCAGGGGCAGGGCCAGAAAGGTGAACCAGCCGTAATTCAAGGTTGCTTCCAGTCCGGGGTGAAAATCTTGAAGATCGTAGTAGCGTTTTGGACCGAGGTATAAATCAAACCGGTATTCCTGTTTTTCCCCGGGGTTAAGGTTGAACGGTGAATACCCGTTCCAGGCGCGAAAATCTTTTTCCTGATCATCATCGAGATAGACAAGGTTGTAGGGTTTTTCAGGGCTAACAGCGGCGATGAAGTAGCGGTTGGCTACTGCGGACCAGTCGAGCGGTCCGCGCTCGAACTGCGGATTATCATTGTCCCCGGAAAATAATCCGCCAATACCTCCACCGGAACCAGGGGACATGTGGTGCATGCTGCCTTCTTTTCCGTAGTAAAAGTAAATATGATCAAAACGGGTCTCTTCCTCGGGTTCTATTCCAAATCCGGGTCCCCAGCTCAGCGCAGCGCCGCCTTTGCCGGGAGTTCCCACCGGGAAATCTATTTTATCGAATGATATTGATGATTCGGTTGGATTTTCCAGAAGAACGGTGAGTTTTATCTCGTATGGTTTTTCTGGATCAAGTTGATATGTTTTTGTAATCCGGGCCCCGTTTTCGAAACGGGTTTCAAAGGGAAAAACCGTTTCATCTTCTGATTTCAGCAGGTCGTAGATTTGTTTTTGTGCATCTGCTGTCGGGTGGGAGTTTTCAAAAACAAACCCCCCGTTTTTTTCGCCGGCCAGGTCGTAAAGCAGCGTATCGCTGGCAAGCCGGGAAAACTCAGTAAGTTCAACAGAAGCACGCCGTGCGCCTCGCCGGTCAAAAAAACCTTTCAGGTGTTCAGTCTGGTAAGCGACGGTATCAGCACTTAACTCGATTGTTTCGGAAACCTGCCGCTGTTTAGAGGCCGCGGCAGCAGTGTCCTGGTCTTCAGACTGTAATTCATCTGTTGTCTCGGTATCCGCCCCGTCTGCCTGTTCGCCGTCGAGCTGTTCGGCTGTCTGCGGGGGTGGTTCGGTTGGTTGCTGTAGATGAGTAAAAATCATTACAATTAAAATCGAAAGACCTATTGCAAGTAACATTCTTTTTTCCAAAAGTATAAAACCTCCAGGGTTTAAACGGGAGTTTGAAGTCAATTAAATGGCGGAGAGGGGGGGATTTGAACCCCCGGTACCCGCAAGGGTACTCTCGATTTCGAGTCGAGTGCGTTCAGCCGGACTCCGCCACCTCTCCTTTAGTTATTTGAGAAACATCTATTATAACAAGAAAAACCATCTCATGCAGAGACTAATTATTTTTATCGACCGGGTCCCATCCTCCTTTTGAAAATGGGTTGCAGCGTAAAATTCGCCACAGTGAGAGCAGCAACCCTTTAAACAGGCCGCGGGACTTAATAGCCTGCCGGCAGTATTCTGAACAGGTGGGTTGATAACGACAATTTGCTCCGAGAAATGGTGATATATTTTTCTGGTAAAAATTTATTAGTAACTCAATTATTGTTTTCAATTAGATCAGCCTTGCTCAGCAGCGTATTGAGTTCTTGATCAAAGTCGCTGCGCCCTAATTTTTTATGGGCCCGGCGGGTTGCTAAAAATATTATATCAGCACAGTTTTTCATCGCCGCCAGTTTTAAGCGAAAACTTTCTTTCATCAATCTGCGGATTCTATTGCGGTCAACTGCTCCGGCCGCTGTTTTTTTGGAAACTATAAAAGCAGCCCGGCAGGTGCTGTGATCTGTTTTTTTTACGATAATATGGCAGTATTTACCCTGATGAAAATCTCCGGTATCAAAGACTCTGCTGATATCGTTTTGCCGGGTCAGTCGATTCTTACGCGGGAGTGACAGCTTTAATTCAACCCAGTAAATTTCCCAGTCCGCCCATTGCATCGGTGGGAAGACCCATATCGCCAAGAGCGTCGGACATACTGGCGGAAGCCTTTTCTGCTGCGTTCCTGAGCGCCGAAACAATCATATCCTCAAGTAATTCCACGTCATCGGGGTCAACAACCTCAGGCTTTATGTTGAGCGCCTTCACATTTCCCTGGCCGTCAACAGTAACTTTTACCATTCCGCCGCCGGCCTGACCGGTGAACTCTTTATCCTTCAGTTCGTCCTGGGCTGATTGAAACTTCTGCTGCATCTGCTGGGCCTGTTTTAAAAGTTTTTGCATGTTCATATTGAACACTCCTTTTTTTAACGTTTTATTTTAGTTACCGAGTCCACCTGAAAAATATCTTTTGCCTGGTCGAGCAGGCGGTTTTCTTTGTTTTCTTTTTGGGGTTGTGGTTTAGAATCTTCTTTGTCTATTAAAAGTTTAACGTCCGGTTTTTTTCCTGTCTTTTCTTCGATAGCGTCCTTGAGATAGTTTAAATGCGAATCATTGTTTAATTGCTGAACATGATTGCGCCAGTGTGGCTCAAACCAGAAAAACACACTACCGTCTTTTTCTTCGACCCGGCTGTAGTTGCGCAGGTAAGCACGGGTCTGAACCGGGACCGCCTCCAGGACTTCGGACCAGATAGTTTCTGGTTCTGTTGCTGGCTGTGGCATACTCTCCCGGTTTTCTGGTTGGGGTTCTCTTTTTTGGGGAGATTGGCTGTTCTGTTTTTTTGCTCTTTTTAATACTTCTTTTTTGTTGTCGCTGCTTTTGGGTTCTGTTTTATTGTTTTTAACCGGTGGGCTACTTTTTTTCTTGCTTTCTTCTTCCGGGTTGTATGCGGCAGCACTGGCCGGATTATTTTCAATTTTTTCCAGGCGGTCAATAATTTCAGCCAGGTTGTAGCGGGGCCGGCCCTCGATTATGCGTATCAATTCTACTTCGACAAGCTGGAGCCTGAAGCGACTGTGAATCTGGAGTTTTCTGTGTAGATCCAGCAGCTGTCTGAACATCCAGATGAGTTCTGTTTCTGAAAAATTACCCGCGGTTTGTTTGAGCTGTGAGATTAGATGCTCGGGGAGCGATTCTATCAAATATTCGCGCGCCGTTTCTTTTTTTACCAGCAGGCAGTTGCGCAGCATTTCTGCCAGATCGCCGATGAGGGCCATGATATCGTTGCCCGCGTCGATATGGTCACGAACTGCTGAAATTATTGTAGAGCTGTCATGATTTGCGATTGCTTCTATGAACTCTAAAAGCCGGTCGTAAGGGGCCAGCCCCCAGGTATCGCTGACCAGTTGCTGGGTAATTTTCTCATCTCCGGCCCCGGTGAAATTGATCATCTGGTCAAGAATGCTCTGGGCGTCGCGTAGACTGCCTTCGGCGAATTTAGCAATCAAAAAGAGAGCTTCTTTTTCAACCGGGATCTCTTCCTGACGGCATATATCGCTAAGGCAGTTAACAATAGTTTTTTGTGGAATAAGACGAAAATCAAACCTCTGACAGCGGCTGCGGATTGTGTCGGGAACCTGGTCGATTTCTGTTGTGGCAAAGATAAAAATAACATGTTCGGGAGGTTCTTCCAGGGTTTTCAGCAGAGCGTTGAATGCCGAGCGGGAGAGCATGTGAACTTCGTCAATTATGTATATTTTCATGTTACTGTGAGCGGGGGTATACTGGACGTTTTCACGTAGTGTGCGGATCTGGTCGACACTGTTATTTGAGGCCCCGTCTATTTCCATTACATCGACATCATTCCCCCGGCTGATCTGTTTGCAGGAGTCGCATTCATTGCAGGGTTCGGCCCCCTGCGGCTCGGCGCAGTTAACAGCTTTTGCCAGCAGCCGGGCGGTTGTTGTTTTACCGATTCCGCGCGGGCCGCTGAATAGAAAAGCATGACCCAGCCGGTCGTTTTCAATACTGCTGATAAGTGTCCGGGTAATATGTTCCTGGCCCAGGACATCGCTGAATGTCTGCGGCCGATATTTTCTGGCAAGTACTAAATAGCTCACGGTGAAAAAACCCCCGGTGAAGAGGCCACGATTATTTATCTGATAGCCTCTAAAAATTTAAGATATCAGGGCGTGCGTTTTGAAGTTGAACGCCGGTTAAAG
>JBKGYI010000053.1:0-7544 GCA_046546195.1 bacterium
AATTCAAAACCGTAAAGTCAACGCCGCTGGATTCCCGCTTTCGCGGGAATGACGGGCGATAAACGCTTGTTATTGGCCGGAATGACCGTTGGAAGATTCTGGCCCGGTACCTAACAGATTTTTGTATTGGGGTTTATTTGTTATCATATATATTATGAATAAGATTACGTATTCAGTTATGGCCTTTATTTTTATAGTAATTTTGTGTCCGGTGGTTGTCTTTGCCGATACACCGGCACTGCGTCCCCGTGTTGAAGCTGACGATGTGCGGATCGAGGCAATTCAGTTCAGGGGTCTGCGTATTTGGTCCGAGGATGATGTTTTGCCTCTGCTGGCCCAGGCGGATCTGGCCGAGGGAGAGCGGATGCCGGAAGAAGTTCTGGAACACCGGGTTGATCGGGCTCTGCGGTATCTTGCCGAGGAAGGTCTTTTTTCAGATGTCCGCTCTCGTTTTCGGGATGGAGTAATCACTTTCGAATTTGAAGAATATCCCCGTATTGTTAATATAGAGTTTAAGAATAACGAAGCTTTTGAAACCGAGCGTTTGAATGATGTTGTTTTATTGCAGCGTGAAGATCCGGCAAACCCCTATAAGATACGTCAAGCCCGCCGCGATCTGGAGAATTACTACAGCCAGATGGGTTACAGTGATGTTCGAATTAATTCCAGGGTTGAAGAGACAATGGCCGGCCGGGCGGTGATTGTTTTTGAAATAGATGAGACACCGCAGCAGGTAATAGACGAGGTTGAATATGAACTTGCAGGAGTCGGGCTGGGGCGTCGCATACTGCGTCGCTGGGGGCTGGGCTGGGCAGTGCCCCTGCGCGAAGGAGATCCCTATTCACAGCAGCGTGTGCAGATGGCTCGCGGGGCCATTCAAAACTGGTATTATGCTCGCGGACATATGGATGTCCAGGTTGATGTGCGCAGACTCAGTGCGCCCGGGGAGGGAATAGCTGTACATTTTAAAATTGACGAGGGTCCGATTTATCAGCTGGGTGAGATAAAATTTAGCGGAAACGACCTGTTTGAAGACCGTAAGTTGCGTGCTAAGATTCCGGTGAGATCCGGGGATGTTTTCAATCGCGAGGCATTTATTGAAGGCCTGCAGACTATCGAACATGCCTATCGGGATCGGGGCTATTATAATGCCAGTGTTTTTTCGCCGGACAGGTTTCAGCTGCTGAAAGATTCGCAGCGGCGAATTATTGATGTTGAGGTTGATATTCAGGAGGGTCAACCTTTTTACGTGGAAAGAATAGAGATATACGGTAATCAGCGCACCTACGACAAGGTTATTCGCCGGGAAATAAATCTGGCTGCCGGAGAACTGCTGGATGGTCAGCAACTTCGTGATGCCCAGCGCCGGCTGCGTAACCTTGGGTTTTTTGAAGGTGTGGAGTTTAATGTAGATCCGGGGACAAATGATAATACTAAAATAATCAGGGTATCGGTTGAAGAGGGCCCGACCGGTCAGCTTCAGTTTGGCGGCGGTTACAGCAGTTCGATGGGCTTTGTCGGTAATTTTGAGATTCGCAAGGATAATTTCAGTCTTTATGACTGGGACGAAGCTTTCACCGGCCGCGGCCAGTCTATTTCCACAAATCTGCAGTTTGGATCGAGCCAGGACAGATACAGGATTTCCTGGGATGACCCCTGGTTTAATGATGATCTGGATAAACCGGATCAACCCAGCCCCGAGCGCCCGCTTGCTGTTGGCTGGAGTGGTTTTAGCATTGTGGATGAGCGAGATGAAGGTTATAACGAGACCCGCCGGGGTGGATCGGTTCGAATTGGCCGTGAATTTGGAGATGCCCGTTCGAATAAAATAGATCTAGAATTTTCCTACCGTGTTATTGACGTAAGCGAACTTACCAGATCTGATACCGATGACGTGCCTACGGATATCTGGTCTGAATGGGAAGCAACTGGATATGAGGATGATGGTTTTCGCCGGGAAATAAGCAGTATTGAACTGGGGCTGCATCGCGACCGTCGCGATCACAGGTTATACCCTTCGGAGGGCTATTTTTTGCGGGCTTCTGTTGAATACGCAGGCGAAGCTCTGGGGGGGAATGCTAATTACTACCGGCCTCATTTCGATGCCCGGGGTTATTTGCCCTTCTGGGGGCCGGTTAGCTGGGCTTTGAGGACCAACTATAAGACTATGGATACCTGGAAAGACGAGGATGACAACCCGATCCCCAGTTTTGAGCGGTTTTACCTCGGAGGATATAATACAGTGCGCGGGTATGAACATCGAGATATTCGTGTCTATGGGGAGACAGATCCCGAGGATAATAACAGGGGTGGGAATTCTGCTTTCTTTTCCAGCCTGGAGCTGCGCGCGGAACTGGTTGAAAACTCAATGCAGTTTTTTCTGTTCGGAGATATAGGAAAAGTTTATGAAGACGCCTGGGAACTGGAAAGCGGGGATATGTACAGATCGGCGGGGATGGGGTTCAGGATTTATTCTCCGATTGGCCCGATGATTTTGAGCTGGGCCCGGCGAATGGATGAAACTTACGAAGGTGCGGATGATAAGGGGGAAGTGCAGGTTGATTTTAATATTGGAGGTGCGTTTTGAGTGAAAAAAAACCAGTTAATGTCAATGATATCCGGTCTGGCGGTTGGGTTGTTTTTTGCTGTAGGAGTGCTGCTTATGCCGGGGGTGAGCTGGGCCCCGCCCCTGATAAAAATGGGAGTTGTGAACTGGGAACGAGTGGTTGGGAATTATGAGGATTTCCAGAGAAATATAGCCGAAGCGGAACACCGAAGGGAAACAATGATTCAATTTATTGAAGAACAGTACGGCGAACTTGGGGATGCTGAAGAGCTGGATGAAGAAATGGATGAAATGTACAGGGAGACACTGCTGGAAATCGAAGAACGCCGCGAACGTATTGTTCGAGAGGCCCACCGGGAAATATTTAATGTTATCGAAGAAGAAGCGATTAACCAGGGATTTAGTTTAATTCTTTCGGAGAATGAAGTTTTGTACGCTTCTGAAGATTATACTGATATAACTCGCGATGTCCTGCGCCGATTAAATGGTAAGTGAATTTTTAGTTTTTTAAAGTTGGAGAGTTTTCAGACCGGCAATTTAGCTAAGAGTGATTTGAATACAATGTTATGGAGGTAGAAACTATGCGAAAATTAACAGTTTTACTTTATGCAGTGGCCCTGACCGGGTTTTTGATCTTTAATCTATCGCCGGCGTGGGCCGAAGAGCCTGTCGCGCTGCGGACCGGGTATGTTGATCTCGAGCTGGTCCTGGAGAATTACCCGGCATATGTTGAGGCCCGTGAGGAGCTCGAGGAGCTGAATGTGAAGTTTAGAGAGGAAATGGAAGAAAAAAGGAGCGAGATTGATGAAATGCGGGGGAAACTTGAACAGTCTGATATGCTGGGCCCCCGTCAGCAGGAACAGATGCGCCAGGAACTGATGCAAAAAATGCAGCAGTTTCAGATCGAAGCGCAGTCCGGCCAGGAGCGCCTCGAAGAAAAACAGGAGGAGTTACTTGGCCCGGTGCGGGAAGTGGTTCAGCAGGCCGTGCGTGAAGTGGCCGCCGACCGTGAGCTGGATATTGTTCACCGTTATGACCTGGAAAATGCTACTGTTCTCTGGGTTTCAGAAAAAATGGAGATAAGTGAACAGGTTATGGAGCGGCTTGAGGAGAGAGAGGATTCGGCCGAGTGAAGTTTTCTGAGCTGGTGGAATTGCTCGAAGATGCACGACTTGAGGGAGAAGATTGTGAGCTGGAAAGTATTGCCCTTGCCGGGGAGGCGGCCGGAAATCAAACTGCGATATCTTTTGATGCGCCGGTTAGTGAAATGCAGCGGGTTATAGTTGAACATGATGTCTCGGTAAAGGGTGCGGATACGATATTGAGGGTGAAACATTTAAATGAGCAGCTGCCGGTTATACTGTCCGCGATAGAAAAAAAACCTTCCCGGCAGGGGATTGAAGAAAATAGCTGGCAGGCTGAAGATTTTTTATATAAGAAGCCGGTCTACATCGGTGCCGGTAGCTGGATTGGTCCGCGCGTTAAGTTTGGTAAGAATGTGCGGATTGATCCGAATGTTATAATAAAGGGAGATACTCTCCTGGGAGATAATGTTTATCTCCATAGCGGGGTTTGCATCGAGTCGCCGGCCCGGATCGGTGCCGGAACTGTTATTCATGCAAATACGGTCATAGGAGCAGATGGTTACGGTTACCGGCAGAAAGACGGCCGCCACCATAAGGTTCCCCAGGTTGGAGGGGTGGTTATTGGAGCGGATGTGGAAATCGGCGCTCTGTGCACTGTGGACCGTGGAACTATTACAGATACTGAAATCGGGGCGGGGTCCAAGCTGGATGATCAGATTCATATCGCCCATAACTGTAAAATGGGTAAGCACTGTTTGATGGCCGGTAAATCCGGTCTTTCGGGGAGTGTTACCCTTGGGGATTATGTGGTTCTGGGCGGTTTTGCCGCTGTTACTGATCATGTTAGCATTACTGATCGGGTAACGATCGCCGGTCGAGCCGGTGTTACCAAAGATATAACCGAGCCGGGGATAACGGTCAGCGGTTTTCCGGCCCGTCCCCATCGCGAAGAGCTGCGATTTCAGGTTCACCAGCGCCGTGTACCGCAGCTCAGAGATAAAATAAAAAGATTAGAGAAAAGACTGGAGCAACTTGTTGAGGAGAGTGAAGAACGGTGAGTTCGAATTATTATCGCCAGTGCCGGACTGTGGCTGAACCGGTCAAAATATCCGGGATAGGTATTCATACCAGCAGTGACACTGAGGTGACAATTGAACCGGCCGAGGTCGGTGACGGTATAAAATTTATTAGAGAGGATCTTGAAAAGCCGCTTGTCTATCGGCCGGGAGTTGATTGTGTAAAAGATGTTCCCCGGGCGACGGTGATTAGCAATGACGGCCATGATCTGTATACGATAGAACATTTAATGGCAACTTTTTACGGCCTGGGGATAACGGATGTGCTGGTTCGGGTGAATGGACCTGAAATTCCGGCAATGAATGGTAGCGCGGGGGGGTTTGTGGAAGCCATCCAGGAGGTTGGTTTGAAGGATCTTAAAGGCAAACGGGATGTTTACCGGGTAAGAGAACCTCTTTACGTGGAAAAAGGGGATCAATCAATCATAATTCTTCCCGCCACGGAGTTTAAAGTTACCTGCACTATAAGTTTTGAGAATAAGTTTATTGGTGATCAACATCTTTCGATAACTCTGACGCCGGAACTTTTTGCGGAAAAAATAGCACCGGCGCGCACGTTTGGTTTTAAAGAAGAGGTGGAGGATTTAATTGAAAATAATCTGGCCCTGGGCGGCAGTCTGGATAATGCGATTGTCCTGGACAAAGATGGCAATTTGATTGGCGATAAACCCCGTTTTGAGGATGAATTTGTTCGCCATAAGATACTGGATATTATCGGGGATCTTTCCCTGGCCGGAAATTTTATTGTCGGTCACGTGATTGCAATTAAAAATGGCCACTTTTTGAATGTGGCCCTGGCCGAGAAACTGGCCCGGCGGATAAATTATTCACCCGAAACTATTAGCCGTCGCGCCGAGCATTCCGGCGAAGAGATGAAGAATATTGATGACATTAAAGAAGTTCTGCCGCACCGCTATCCCTTTTTACTGCTTGACAAGGTTCTGGCTGTTGACGATGAGAATATGAAAGCGGTGGGGATGAAGAATGTTACAGTGAATGAAGAGTTTTTTAACGGGCATTTCCCCGGTAATCCGATAATGCCCGGCGTACTTATAATTGAGGCAATTGCCCAGCTGGGAGCGGCCTGGATACTTGATAAACCGGGCAACAAGGGGAAAAACATTTATTTCATGGGTGTGGATAAGGTAAAATGGCGAAGTCCGGTCCGCCCCGGTGACCAGCTTATTTTTGAAGTTGAGTGCCGGCGTTTGCGCCGCAGTGCCGGCATGATGGAAGGTAAAGCTTATGTTAACGGCGAGGTTGCGACAGAAGGATTGTTTAAGTTTGCTATCGTTGATTGACTTTCGGAGCATTAAAGTTTAAAATCTTGAATCTGTGTAGTTCGAATTAAGCAGGAGTTAATGTGTTTTAAGAGGTCTGATGATATGTGCCTTAAACCAAAATATAAATGAAGGGATAAATATGACTAAAATTCACAAGACAGCAGTAATCGAAGACGGAGCCGAACTTGACAGTAATGTTTCGGTAGGACCATACAGTATAGTTTCTTCAAAGACACGAATCGGGGCCGGAACTGAGGTTGGTCCACATGTTTTAATTGAGGGGAATGTTGAGATCGGTTCGGGGAATGTTATTAGAAACGGAGCTGTGATTGGTACTCCGCCGCAGGACTGGAGTTATAAGGGTAATGATACCGGGGTAAAAATTGGTAATGACAATGTTTTACGAGAATATATTACAATTAATCGCTCGACTACCGAAGGATCTCCCACGGAAATAGGAGATGAGAATATGATTATGGCTTACTGCCATGTCGCGCATGATTGTTCGATTGGTTGTGGTAATGCCCTGGCGAACGGTGTGACTCTTGCCGGCCATGTTAAAGTTCATGACCACGTGATGATGGGCGGTTTAACTCCGGTTCACCAGTTTGTCACGATAGGTTCTTATGCGATGGTCGGTGGACTTTCCCGTTTGAACAAGGATGTCCCTCCCTATGTGCGGATAGCGGGTAATCCGGCCAAAATTTTTGATTTAAATGTTATTGGTCTGCGCCGCAATAATTTTTCTGATGAAACCCGGCGTGTTCTTAAAAAAGCCTACAAGATTGTTTTTCGTTCCAAGAATAACACCAGCCAGGCTCTAAAACAGATTAGAAGTGAACTTCCGGAATTGGCGGAAATAAAGCAGTTTGTAGAGTTTATTGAAAATTCGGAGCGGGGCATTCATAAGTGACAGATTCACCTGTAGGCATAATAGCCGGTTCGGGCCGGCTGCCTCATCTGGTGGCCGACCGGTTACATGATCGGGGGGATCGGGTTCTCATCTGCAGTATAAGCCGTGAAAACAATGGAGAATTAAAACAGGCCGCTGACAGATTCTATTCGGTTGAACCGGCCGATTTTGGTTCTATCCCCGAGCTTTTACGCACCAACGGAGTAAAAGAATTGCTAATGGTCGGGGATGTGGATAAGACCCAGCTTTATGATTCGCAGAGACTAAACAAGGTAGATGACACGGTAAAAAGGGAGTTAAAAAAGCTCACTAACAAAGGAGACCAAAAAATCATCAAAGCGGCGGCCCGGTTGCTGCGTTTGCAGGGGTTAAAGGTTATAGGGGTAAATGAGGTTCTGGATAATTTTTTAACTCCGCGGGGACACATCGCCGGCCCCCCTCTGACCGGGGAAGATGAGCAGACACTTGAAGTTCTTGAAAATCTGGCGGTTAAGCTTGCCGACGAAGAGGTGGGTCAGGCGGTCATTGGTAAGAAACAATCTGTTGTGGCAGTGGAGGCCGCGGAGGGGACCGATCGTTTAATTAGCCGCGCCGGCGAACTGGCCGGTGAGGGTTGTGTTA
>JBKGYI010000054.1:0-7537 GCA_046546195.1 bacterium
TCGCTGCTCTTACACATCCGTGTGTCCGCAGCATTAGCACATCCTTGTGCGTCAAACCGGGCAATGACAGACCATTGGAAGGTTTCTATGCCAGGCGTTAAAAAATAAAAACGGCAAGATAATCTACAGCAGGTACTGCGGCGGATTATACATCCCGCCTGATATATCAACCAATTCTTGCAGACTTTGCGCGGCCAGCAGCTCGCGGCTGGCGCTGGCTTCTTTTATACCAAGGTCGGGGGGATATTTTACAATCTCTTCGGCGCGCAGTTTTTTAGTTTCAGACGGATCTTCCTGCTTTCCAACCTCGGTTTCTCCCGCCACCGCACGAATTGCAGCCTGCTGACGATCCATGTCCGGGCAGCGATCAAGATAAGCAATACCTTTTTCAGTGACAATGTGACTTATCTGGCGACAATCTATCATCACCGGCGGCACAGAAAAATATCCGTCTTCGTGCAGCTGCATCGCATCAAGCTGGTTTTTGAAAACCGGGATATCCTTCTTCTCGCTTCGGGTCGGCGTCATCTGAATAACAAGTTTCCGGCCAAAATAATTATTATGCTCCATCCCTCCGGCTTTTTTATATGTTTCCGTCATGTGCCGGCGGCCGGGCGGAGTTGAACCAAGGTTGGGCGCGCCGCCAAATCCGGCAATCATCCCCTCAATAGCTGTTGAGCTGTTTCCGTATTTATCAACCTGCAAAGTTGCTCCTGTGAAGGCATCTATCGCATACAAACCGGCCACATGAGCATTAGCCCTGTTAGAACGCATATTTTTATCGGGACCAAACGGAAAAACATCCGAACGCGCTTTCGCGTATTCCTCCATCCCTATCTCCCCGCCAAAAGGATATACTTTTTTCACAATACCCGCTTCAATCGCGGGTATCAGGGTTGGATGGGGATTAAGCACCCACTGCGAACAGCAGCCTTCCGGGAGACCGATCCTCTCGCCGTAAGTTGGAAGTAACAGCTCAACCGCCGCTGTTACAAACCCCAGGCCATGGTTTAAAGACTGCAGGTTGTATTCCTTATAAATCCCTTTAATCACCATCATCCCCATCAAAACCTGCAGCTCTGTTATTTTCGCCGGATCACGGGTGAACAGGGCCTGGTTTGCATAATCCTCCCCCGTTTCAACCACATAATCAACCCAGCCGGCCGGAATATCCACCCGGTCAATCTCCTTCTTTTTTTCCTTGACCTGAGCAATCACAATCCCATTTTTAAACTTGGTAGCATCAACAATAAGAGGTGAATCTTCCGTATTAAACCCCATGTAAAGATTCCCCTCTTCATCACAATAATCAGCCACAATCATACTCACCCGGGGTGTCAGGTCCACAAAATAACGGGCGTACAACTCCAGGTAAGTATGGATGGCCCCGACCTTAACTTTTTTATCATTAACCGCCTTATATAAACGGCGCGACTGGGGACCCGAGAAAGCAAAATCAAGTTTCTCCGCCAGACCTTTATTAAAAAAATCGGTATGTTCATCAAGAACCAGAGAGGACTGAACCATATGAAGCTTATTTACTTTGTCGGTATCCACTTCGATAAGCGCCCGGGCCAGAAAATCGGCCTGTTTTTGATTATTCCCCTCAATACAAACTACATCTTCCGGTTTAATTACCGTCTCCAGTAATTCCACCGTATCTTCTTTATTAACAAATTTTTCAACACCCAGCTTCTCGCGAACCGCCGCGCGACGGTTCATATAATCCTGGTACAATTTATCATACTTACCCATAACTTCCGTCCTCCTGTTAAAACCGGTTCAAGGTTCAATGTTCAATGTTCAAAGTTCAAGGTTTTTCGAGCTTTTACTGGTGTTTAATCCAGAATGTCTCCGTATGCTGCTTCGTTTCGCAGCTCAATGTGATTGGAAAGCATCGGAATACTATCGCCGTAGCTGGCATAATCCCATTCCCGCCGGTCAGTCGTGGTATAAATTATTTCCTCGCGGCAGAGAGCCTGGGCCACCTGCCGGCCCTGCGGGGAAGCAATCATCGAATGCCCGTAATAATAGGTGCCCCCGTTATCAATCCCCACCTGGTTGGCGGCGACAAGATAAGCGCGGCTATCGTACGCGCGAGCTGTGTTGGTAAGTTTCCAGGTGTCGAAAGAGCGCAAGAAAGCGGAAGGCCGGGCAATAATCTCGGCACCTTTTTTCCCCATTATTCGCGCCAGTTCGGAAAAGTCACCATCAAAACAGATCATCATACCTATTTTCCCGATCGCAGTATCGTAAACCTCAACTTTATTACCGGGAACAGTCCATTTTTGCTCGGTCGGGAAGGGATGGACTTTACGATAGACCCCGACCACACTGCCGCCGGGGTCGATTAAAACAGCCGAATTATAAACTTTATTGTCAGGACCGCGCTCATAGGTGGGCCAGATAACATGCGTTTTAAGTTCTTTAGCAGCCTCCTGAATAGGGGCGGTTGTCTCACCGGGAATATCATCAACAAGATCATGCAGCTGTTTAGCATCCAGACCGGTAGCAAAACCGGTAGTTACCGTTTCCGGAAAAACAACCAGATCCGCGCCGTATTCTTCCCGCGCTTTTCCAATCCATTCAATACCTTTTTCGATATTAAAATCTATATCTCCCACTTTGCTTTCCATCTGAACACCACAAATGGTTACACCGTCCATCTAAAAAAACCTCCCGGTAAAACTATGATTCACCGGCTGCTGCCGGTTGTTCTTCCCGTTCTTCGTCCTTTTTCGCATTATTCTGACGGACACTTTTTCTCTCGTCCTCACTGAAGACAAGCTCACCGTCTCGATAAGCGATATGAACAGCGCTGCCGCCGGCAAACTTTCCGTGCAGAATAGATTCAGCCAGCGCATCCTCAATCCGGCGCTCAATCGTTCGCCGCAGCGGACGGGCCCCATAATCGGGATCATAGCCCTTTTCAATCAGAAAATCCTTGGCGGCGTCGGTCACGTGAAGAGTTATATTTTTATCACCCAGACGAGCCTCAACTTCGTTGAGCATCAATTCGATAATATCTTTCAGATCTTCTTTTTCCAGGGACCGGAAAACAATTATCTCGTCGAGGCGGTTGATAAACTCAGGGTTAAACTTTCGTTTCATCTCCGTCATTGCCCGGTCTTTTATCTCCGAATAAGCCAGAGCCTTGTCTTCGCCGGCTTTGAATCCAAGTTTGCCTCCGCCTGTGATTTCCCGCGCTCCGACATTGGAAGTCATGATGATAATTGTATTTTTAAAATCGACCTCGTGGCCAATATGATCGCTGAGGACACCATCTTCAAAAATCTGCAGCAAAATATTATAAACATCATTATGGGCCTTCTCAATTTCATCGAGAAGAACAACTGAATAGGGGTTCCTGCGCACCTGTTCGGTTAGCTGCCCCCCCTCTTCGTAACCCACATAACCCGGTGGAGCACCAACCATTCTGGAAACCGTATGTTTTTCCATGAACTCACTCATATCAACCCTGATCAAATGTTTTTCATCGCCGAACAACTGCTCGGCAAGAGCACGAGCACACTCGGTCTTTCCCACCCCGGTCGGACCAAGAAACATAAAACTACCGACCGGACGGTTCGGATCTTTCAAACCGGTGCGGGCGCGACGAATCGCCCGGCTGAGCGCTTTAACCGCCTCGTCCTGATTAACCAGCCGGCGATGGATTTCATCTTCCAACCTCAACAGTTTTTCCTGCTCTTTCTGGGTCAATTTAAAAACAGGTATACCTGAGATATCACTTATCAGCGCGGCAATATCTTCTTCAACGATTAAGGGTCTTTCATCTCCAGCTTCCTCGTGCCAGACTTTCTTTTCGTTCTCCAGTTCCTGCTTTATCTTTCTTTCCCTGTCACGCAGGGCAGCCGCTCGTTCAAACTCCTGCGAAGCCACCGCATCGCTTTTTTCCTCCTGGACCTCGGCCAGACTGCGCTCGAGTTCCCTGATTTCACCCGGCGGCATCGAAGTGTTCAGCTTTGCTCTGCTGCCAGCCTCATCAATAATATCAATCGCTATATCCGGCAAAAAGCTGTCGGCAAGATAACGATGGGAAAGTCGCGCCGCTGCTTCCAGAGCTTCATCAGTATAGTTGATGTTATGATGTTCTTCATAATTGTGGCGCAATCCCTGGAGAATTTCTATTGTATGTTCAACCGAAGGTTCATCAACGTTTATGATCTGAAACCTTCTTTCCAGAGCGGCATCCTTCTCAATATATTTACGATATTCATCAAGAGTTGTCGCCCCTATGCACTGGATTTCACCGCGAGCCAGGGCCGGTTTCAATATATTAGCGGCATCAATCGCCCCTTCAGCGCTGCCAGCACCAACCAGCGAATGCAGTTCGTCAATAAAAATTATAATCTCATCCGAAGACTGTATTTCCTCAATTATTTTCTTGAGCCGCTGCTCAAACTCACCACGATACTTTGTCCCGGCAACTATAGCCGCCAGGTCAAGAGCCAGCACCTGCTTACCATAAAGAGCTTCCGGCACATCAACCGCCACAATCTGCTTGACCAGCCCCTCAACGATAGCGGTTTTACCGACTCCCGGTTCCCCAATTAAAACAGGGTTATTCTTTTTCCGCCGCGAAAGTATCTGAATTACCCGTTCAATCTCTTTTTCCCGACCAATAACCGGATCCAGCTTATTCTGACGGGCCAGTTCAGTAAGATTCCGCGAAAAAGCTTCCAGGGTCGGGGTTCCCGAACCTTTTTTGCGCCGCCGAGATGATTTTTGCTTCTTCGATTGTTGACTGGAGGGAACAACATAACCGTAATCCATCCCGTATTCTTCACCCAGAATCTCCATCAGTAATTTCTTGATCTCCTGGGCGCTGACATCATAATCTTCAAGCAGCTCCACAGCCTGCCCCTGCCCCTCTTCGGCCATTCCGATCAGCAGATGCTCGGTTCCAATATAGTTATGACCCAGCTCGCGAGCACTCTTTTCGGCGAGAGAAAGGATCCTCTTTAAACGCTGTGAAAAATCAGGCTGCATCTTACCGGCCGTCCCCACTCCCCCTTCAAGACTATGTTTCATTTCCGCCAGCAGATCAGCAGTAGCTATTCCCAGTTCCTCAAGGATCTCAATCGCTATTCCATCCCCAAGTTCCAAAAGAGCTATAAACAGGTGCTCGGGGTCCACTTCCCCAAACCCACTGCGGCGGGCCACCTCTTTGGACTTTTTTAACGCTTTTCGTGCTCTGTCAGTATGGTTCTCAAACATTTTTATTCACCTCTCGTAGTAACTGTCAATTCCTTAAGCCCGGGGTCGCCAGGCAACCCGGTACAATATTAACCTATACCCGCTGCAGATAAAAACCACAGCTTGCTCTATATTTTATCAGATTTTTACAATCCAGGTAAGCTCCATCCCCCGTTAACCCCGGCCAGCGCGAAAAGTGTAAGTAACCGCATGCAGCGTGTAAGATTGAGGACGAGGGACGGCGATAAACGAAAACATATTTCAGAAAACATACGGATTACGCTGATAATTCTGTTTTAATTCGCTCCGATCTGTAATAATCGCGATCTTTTTTTGCTAATTTTTCATCAAGACTGTGTTCGAGATGGCCGGGCTGAATTAAAAACAACAGACCGTCAAGGGTCGGATAGTTGATATGGGAAGCCACAATTTCACCGCCCACTCCCAGCCTGCACAGCGAGATCAGATTCATCGCTTCCGCAGTTGCAATCCGCCGGCAGTAGTTCAGAATACCGTAAGCGCGGCCGATGCGATCCTCAATCTCCGGTCCAGATTTAGCAAATAGATTCTGACGGGCCCGGCGTTCCTGGTCGACTATCTGATCACTGACCCTGCATAAAGTCTGGCACAGTTCCTTCGCCGGCCGGCCCAGCGTAACCTGGTTGGAAAGCTGAAAATAAAACCCCTGGCTGGAACTGCCCTCGCCATAAAAACCGCGCACTGTCAGACCAAGGTTCGAGATTGCATTTAAAACTTTTCCAATTTTTTTTGTAAGCACAAGTCCCGGCAGATGCAACAGCACAGAAGCGCGCAGCCCCGTCCCAATATTTGTCGGGCAGACAGTAAGATAGCCCCATTTTTCATCATAGGAAAATCTTAATTTTTTTTCCAAATTTCTCAGCAATTCCGAGGCCGCTTTAAACAACTGCTCGAGTTTATTACCTCCGCCCAGCAACTGCAGACGCAGATGATCCTCTTCGTTGATCATCAGCCCGGGTGATTCTCCTTCGCTGTATATAAGCCCGGCGCAGCTACTGCCCAGCAACTCCCGACTGGCCAGACGACGTTCGAAAAGCACATTTTTTTCAACAGTTTCAAGTTTATCAAGATGGAGACAGGTTTTTTCACCGGGAATCGATTCTGCGGCCGTTTCTATCGAACGGCGCACCTCCTCTTTTCTTTGCTTATCACAGCGATTCGGGAAAGGATAATCAACAAGATTACGGGCAAACCTGATCCGGCTGCTAATAATTACATCACGCTGTTTATCCCCGTCTTCCAGCCAGGGGACACAACGGCGCGTATCAATCTGCAGCGGCACCGGTCAGTTCCCCCTTTAAATCGTTGATCCGATCGCGCAAACGGGCGGCTTCCTCGTATTTTTCCGATTCAACAGCTTCTTTAAGCTCTTGCTGCAAAATCTGTATTTTGCGGGCCATCGATAATTCCCCGAGTTCCCCACCTTCTGCTGTTTCCCCGCTGTGTTTCCCCGCACCGTGAATTCTCTTGATTAACGGCTCCAGGTGATCGAAAAAAGCCAAATAACAGTTCGCACACCCCAGCCGGCCGGTTTTACTGAATTCTGAAAATTCAAGCCCGCATTCATCGCACTGCGCCGCCTCAGGTTCTTCAAACATCGAATTAATCAAACCCGGCACTTTACCCTCTGTTTCTTCAGCGCCCGTCGCTTCCAGTTCCGCCGCACATTTTTCACACAGATGCTTGTAGTGGACATCAAAACCACCTGTCACAGTAATCTGATGCACCGTTGCCGGTTCCTCTCCGCAGCGTTCACATTTCATAAAAATTCGCCTCTCACAAAGGTTAGATTTTAGCTCCCTGGCTTACTGCCCGGCGTCGAAAAGCAGCAATCAATTTTTCGGCAGCAGGTCCCGGCTTTCCGCCGCTAATGGCCCGCCCGTCGATCTCGATCACCGGCAAAACCTCGGCGGCGGTTCCGGTCACAAAACATTCATCAGCAACATAGAGATCATAACGGTTCAGCGGCTCCTCGCGGACATCATATCCTTCTTCCTCGGCGACCTGGAGCAAAGTTTCACGAGTTATCCCTTCCAGAACCCCCATGTAAGGCGGCGGGGTTCGAAGCACTTTGCCGGGTTCGACTATAAATATATTATCCCCTGTACATTCAACCACACAGCCATCCTCGCCAAGCATTATTCCTTCCTGCATCCCGGCCTGTTTGGCTTCCATCTTGGCCATAATGTTATTTAAATAATTTAAAGATTTAATCCGGGGGTTAATAGCTTCCGCCTGATTACGACGGGTCGGCACTGTCACCAGTTTTAACCCTTTTTTA
>JBKGYI010000055.1:0-7537 GCA_046546195.1 bacterium
AACTTCTTCACCGCGTTTATCGTCTATCGCCTGTGGGGAATCTCGGCGGCCTGTGAGTGCAGTTGATCAACAAGCAGAGGATGTCTGTAGCCGAGCAGATTGACCGCAATTCCGGCCAGGGCATCCAGGTATCGTTTCCCGGCGCCGTCATGAAGATAAACTCCGGCACCTCGCTCGAAATGAACAGGAATCCGGTTGTAGGTGGGAATAAGTAGCTCGTCTGCTTCCTTATACCAATCACTCATCGGAACCGGCCCCCGCAATTACCTGGGTGCCTATTCCTTCGCGGGTAAGCAGTTCCAACAAAAGCGAATGGGGACGAGAACCGTTGATAATATGCGCTTTACCTACCCCGTTTTCGACAGCCGACCGTGCCGAAAGAACCTTGGGGATCATTCCTCCGGCAATTATATCGTCTTCTATTTTTTCCCTGATTTCTCCTGAATAAAGAGTGGAAATTCGGGTGTCACCATCCATAACCGCCTCCACATCGGTGAGGTAAATTAATTTTCGAGCCTGCAGGGCCGCAGCCAGCGCCCCGGCCACCTCATCGGCATTCATATTATAAGTTTTACCCTCTTTATCAATTCCAATCGGCGCAATAACAGGGACATATCCCTCTCCCTCAAGCAATTCAATCGGCTGGGAATTAACACTGGCAATCTGACCGACCTGGCCAAGATCAACATCAAGTTTCTCCGCAGAAGGATGAGGACGGGCAATCAACATCTGGCCATCCTTGCCCGAAAGACCAATTGCTCGCGCTCCGGCTCGATTTATCAGGTTAACAACATCTTTGTTAACGCGTCCGGCAAGAACCATCTCCACTACTTCCATCGTCTCTTCGTCGGTAATCCGCAATCCTTCAATAAATTTAGAATCAATAGCCATCCGGGCCAGGGTGTCAGCTATTTTTGGCCCGCCGCCGTGGACAACCACCGGTTTTAAACCGACATACTGCAGCAGCACTATATCCTCGGCAACAGTACGCTTGAGATCCTCATCCACCATTACACTGCCGCCAAATTTAATCACAATCTGCTTACCGTGAAATTTCTGAATATAAGGCAGTGCTTCAATTAAAACCTGCGTGCGCGGATCAACTTTATCCATATCCATGCAAATCATCCTTTGTTTCCGTTCGATTTTTGCAAATTTAGCTTTCGACCAAATTTATTTTTTCCACTTCCAGAACGCGGCCGGACCTTTTACTACCTCCTCGCCGCGCAGCCGCCCCAGCATAACCGTTGGCAGCCCCTTGAATTGCTCCATCACGTAATCTTCCATCTTCTCTTTTACCGCCGGCAACCAGCTATTATGCGCAGCTGTAAGCCCACCGGTCAATAAAATTCTTTCCGGGTCCAGTGTCATCACCACTGTTCCCAGCAGATGAGCCAGCTTATCCTCAAATTTTTCTTTCATTCTTTTATATGGTTGTTCGGCGGTCACAAAAAAATCGGCCATATCAATTATCTTTGTTTTTTTCTCCATCTGGTAGCGCAAACCACCGCCGGAAAGCCAGAGACTGCTGCTGCCGGGTGGTTGTTCATCAATAACCTCTCCGCCGGTTTCAAGACTTACATGCTGCAGCTCCATAATCGAACCACGACGACCCTGCTGGGGAGTTGAATTCCATAAAAACGCGCTGCCCATGCTCTCCCCCAGCGAGATGACCACTCCGCTATCCATCCCCTTAAGTTCCCCCCAGATCCATTCGCCGACAAGAAGAGCCTCAACGTCATTGGCCAGCAGAACCGGGCGATGTAATTTATCTTCGATATATCTTTTGTTTTCAGCTTCGGCCAGCCAGGGCACCTGCGGACAACGGCTGCGAACATAATTGTTATCCCAATCAATAGTAGCCGGCAAACCAATCGCAATCCCGTCTATCGCATGCTGCTCAAGATAAGGCGCTAGCAGGCTAACAAACTCCTCCACTCCTCCGGAGCGCACTTCAACGGTCGGTACAAATTTAACATCTGAAACATCACCGTCTGCTGCAACCCGACCAATTTTACAGCTTGATCCCCCTATGTCCACAGAAAGAATAAAATTACGTTCGCCACTCATCACTAACCACCTCAATCAACAGTAATGTTGAAACCTGTAACAAACCACATATTAATTATAGCGAATAGATCCCCGCAAACAAGTTCAGCAAGAGACCGAACCTAAATGGTTCTGAAGCGAAAGAACCTTCCGATAGTTTTCACACTCCGGCAAAAGAGAGTAAACACAGCAACAGAGTCAGCGGAAATTTAAAAGAAAGTAATTAAAAAATAATATTTTAACAGCGCAAAACAAGCATTGCTGAAAACTAATTATAATAATATAATTATCCCCCTGACACGCCGGGGTAGCTCAGTGGCAGAGCGGTTCACTCGTAATGAACAGGTCGTGGGTTCAACTCCCATCCCCGGCTTTAGGACATAGTTGAAAGTTGTAAGTTGTGAGTTGTGAGTTGAACAACCCTTCAAACGACCTGTGGGGAGTCTGAGGGGATTCCCCTCAGGGGTTTAGCCGCAGGATGCGGCGTGGGGGAGCAGCGAGACGAAGACGAGCGTTGAGGGGGGAGATGCTCCCCCCTCAAGGAACACGATGTGACCAGGTGGTGGGTTCAACTCCCATCCCCGGCTTTAGGACATAGTTGAAAGTTGTAAGTTGTGAGTTGTGAGTTGAACAACCCTTCCCGCGACCTGTGGGGAGTCTGAGGGGATTCCCCTCAGGGGTTTAGCCGCAGGATGGTTTAATTTTTATCAAGGATCTGGCTTATGAATACTGTCAAAAAAGATTTGCTTGCCAAAGATTTGCTGCGTCTGGCGAAACGGCGGAAGACTGTTCAGCGGGGCAATATAACCGCCGGAAACAATCTAATCCGGAAAGGTCCGCTGACGATCAAACTGGCCGACACCTGGGGGTTTTGTTACGGAGTCCTGTATGCCATTGAAGAGGTGGGACGAGTTCTTGCAGAAAATCCGGATAAAACTATCTGGGTTTTAGGAGACCTTATTCACAATCCACATGTCAACCAGGAACTGCAGCGGCTGGGAGCAAAATTTATTGGTCTTGATGAAATTTCAATTATTGGCGAAGACGATATCATTGTCATCCCCGCTTTCGGAACGAAAAAAAATATCCTCAAAGAACTCAACTCCCGCAATCTGCAAATAATAAATACCACCTGCCCGGAAGTGCAAACAGTAGAAGAAAAAGTTCAGGAATTCAACGGCGCTGATTACACCGCAATAATTCACGGCAAATTTGAACACCAGGAATCGATTGCCACAAGTTCTTACGCACATAAATATCTTATTGTGCGTAATGAAGAGGAATCGCGTTACGTCTGTGATTACATCTTAAACGGCGGCGACAGGGAAGAGTTTTTAAATAAATTCAGAAATTCCTGTTCCCCTGATTTTGATCCGGACAAAGATTTAATACAGATTGGCATGGCCAACCAGACAACGATGTTAATGAACGAGTCTTTGAAAATTTTTGAAATTTTCAGAGAAACCATTCATAAACGAGACGGCGGTGAAAAAAACTTTAAATCGATCCGCACAATCTGTTCGGCAACCCAGGACAGACAGGACGCGGTAAAAAATCTAATCCAGAAAAACGGATTCGATTTTTTCATAGTCGTCGGCGGCCACAACAGTTCCAATACCCAGAACCTGGCCCGGTCTGTCCATGAAAACAGCCATATCCCGGTTTACCATATCGAAAATCCGGACAGTTTCAACGAAAACAAAATCACTTACCTGCCGCCCGGGGAAAAAAAGCAGCTCACTAAAAAAAACTGGCTGCCGGACGGCCAAATAACAGTGGGTATCACCGCCGGCGCTTCCACCCCCCACTCCCAGCTTGAAAGAGTAATCCAGAAACTACTTTCCTTTTTTTAGAAAAAGGAAAGTAGCCCACTCCCAAAACCTTATTGTTTCCATTAACCCGAATAATTTATGGTTGTTTAAAATTACGGGGGGATAAAAAAAACGACCGGGTGCTCGCCGCGGCACCCGGTCATTATAAATGAGTGCGTCACAAGTGAAAAGTTCACCGATGGGAAGTCGTCGCTCTTGGAGGGAGCGTGAACTTGATCACTCTAATACATATGTCGGGTATATAGAAAAAACCTTTAATTATTTTTACAAAAAAATTCTACTCCCAACTCCCTTGAACACCCTACCTCCAGATCGGTCGTTTGAGCAGGGGAAAATAAACGCAAAAAATGCCGAGAAGTTTAAAGTTTAACTGCGACCCCGGGGGTCACCCCGGGGGTCAGATATTAAGATCGGAGAGGAAGTCGCGCAGTTCTTCGCCGTAGCTGGACTTCTTTATTTTTTCAAGAGCCTGGCGCTGGATCTGACGAATACGTTCCCGGGTCAAATCCAGTATATTACCCACCTCTTCGAGAGTCATCTCACCGCTGCCTTTCAGCCCGTAGCGATGGGTAAAAACAATTTTTTCTTTTTCTGTAAGTTCCTCGTCTATTGCCTGCCAGAGCTTTTCACGCATCATCTGTTCATCCAGTCGATGTTCTGTTTCGGTTTCAGAGGACGCTTCTATCAAATCTTTCAGCTCCGCGTCAGCATTTTCACCCACCGGTGTTTCCAGTGAGGCCGGGGCCTGGGAGTGGCGCATAATATGAACCGCTTTTTCATAATCGATATTTAAAGCATCGGCCACTTCCATCATATGAGGCTGACGACCGAGCTGCTGCTGAAGCTGGCGTTTTTTAGTTTTCCATTTTCTAACCAGATCAATCATATAAACGGGAAGTCGAATTGTGCGAGCCTTATTAGAAATTGCTCTGAGCACCGCCTGGCGAATCCACCAGGCAGCATATGTGCTGAACCTGAACCCGCGCCGGTAATCATAGCGATCGACAGCTTTCATCAATCCCATGTTGCCCTCATTTATTAAATCATCGAAACTCAAACCACAGTGTTGATATTTTTTTGCAATAGTAACTACCAGGCGCAGATTAGAACGAACCATTTCGCTGTGAGCATCCACATAATGTTTTTTATGACGATTCAAGCGCTGCATAAACCCGCTCAGCTTATTATCTGTGATACCATGTTCGCGCAGCAATTCCCTGATTAAATCTTTACTGGAACTTTTTAAAATCAATTCTTTTTCTTCGGCGGCTTCAACCCCGTATTCATCACACAGTTCATATATTTCGTCCCGGGCCTCATGAAGTTTTTTGGAAAGCTCTATTTCCTCAGTGGCATCCAGCAGGTCAATCCGGGCGATCTCCTGCATATAAATCTGCAGAGATGACTTGTGATTGCGGGCAAAACCCGAAAGATTAGAGTCTTCATCGATTTCCACATTTTTTTTCTCAAGAAAATCCAGCACTTCCTCAAGTTCGCATCCTTCACTATTTTCCAAAAAATCATAGATATCATCAAGCGCAAGCTTTCCCTTCTTGACCCGGGCACGTTTTAGCAGCGGTTGCATCGTCTTCTCAAGTTCACTCACAACGGATCACCCAGTAAAAGTAACGGATCTATCGGTTTAAGTTTATATCTTATTTCAAAATAACAAAGTGTTTTATCTACCGCGCCCGATTTACCGACTGTACCTATGTGCTCGCCCTTCGAAACCGACTGGCCTTCTTCTACCTCAAGCGTATCCAGGTGCGCGTAAACAGTTGCAAAATTTTCACGATGTAAAATTATAACAATATTTCCAAGCTGGGGAACAGATTCCCAGACTCCGGCCATTTTTACATTCCCGGCTTCCGCCGCGTAAACTTTATTTCCGGCCGGCGCCTCTATTCTTATTCCGCGCCGGGTAACATCACCGCCGGGCTGGAAGCGAGATATCAATCGCCCCTGAACCGGCCAGATTGGATCAAAATTTTTATCTTCCGGTGAAGCCCGACCGGTTTGTTCTTCCTGCTTTGGCGGCGGGGAACTATCCCGTTTTTCGGGCGGCGGACTTACCTCCCCTGTCGAAGAGGGCCGGCGGGCCAGACTACGCGCCGGAATCTCGCGGGGTTGATTAACTCCCGGAATGACCAGCCGGGTTCCCGGACGAAGTTGCCGGGCATCTTCGATCTGATTGATTTTCATCAAAAGATCGAGGTCAACCTCATAAACACGCGCTATTTCCCACAGGGTATGCCCCGGTTCAACAGTATGCATTATCCCCCGGCGAACCACACAGGCAGATGAAAAGACAACCAATGCCAGTAAAAAAGATAACAACGCTGTCCTGACCGGCTTAGCAAAAAGATCAAGCATCTTTTATTTTCCTTTAATCAATATCTATCCCCGACAAACAATCCCGGATATTTTAATTTTCGACAATTCAACCGGATATATTAAGCTTCGCGCCGAGACGAAAGGGGGCAAGTTCTACAGCACCGGCGGCCCGGGGCTGGCGAGGAAGGATACGATTTGGTTTTACAGAAGGATAATATTCAATCACAAATCCGGGTTCATCATAAAAAAGAACAGCTATCGGCCGTCTCATAAAAAAAGTATGTACCCAGCGACAGGCCGGGAGCAGGTAGGCGCGATCGGGAGCGATCCCCCCTTCTGGAAGCGCACCCGCCAGACGGCGAAAAAAAGTATCACAGCGTATAATTTCAACCGGAAGGGTAATAATGCTATTTTCAGTTTTCAAACAAAAAAAAGAACTCACGTCACTTACATCCCGGACATCCCGGTAGCCTGTTTATATATTTCAAGCCCGACCGGGCCGAGAATAACAATAAATATTGTTGGGAAGATAAAAAGAACCATCGGCAGCAGCATCTTAACCGGCGCTTTCTGAGCAAGTTCCTCAATCTGCTGACGGCGGTTAATCCGCATCTGATTGGCCTGAATTCGCAGAACCTCACCGATACTCGCCCCCAGTTCTTCAGCCTGAACAACCGCGGAAACAAAACTGGAAAGCTCATCCAGTTCAACCCGTCGCAACATGTTTTTTAAGGCTCTTTTACGGGGCGCACCCAGCTTAATCTCTTCGGTCACCCGGTTAAACTCGTCTGCCAGAGCGCCGGTCATCTTATCAACAACCCGGTTTAAAGCCATTTCAAACCCCAGCCCGGCTTCGGCGGATACAACCAGCAGATCGATTGCATAGGGCAGAGATAATTTTACCTCTTTCTGACGGGCGCTGACCAGTTTAGCTAGATAAAATTTAGGTACGATATAACTTCCAACACCACTAATTCCAGCGAAAGAGAGAGAAAGAGCCACACCGCGCTGAGTTGTCGGACCCACGATTAAAGCAAGCAAAACAACTATTGAAACCGACAGCAAACCAAGGACTATCTGCAGAGCCAGAAACTCGTTTGGGCCCAGATCACCGGGCCGGCCGGCCTGAATTAACTGCCGGTCGAGCTTTTCACTTTTACTCTCCCCCTCGCCGCCAATTACTCTGGCCATCCGTTCGAGAACCGGATACACATTCCGCTCATAAAAAGTTCCCTTGAGCATCTCCTCATCAAAATCAGGTTTTTCATCATCTTCCATCCGATAACCGGTATATTCACGGAAACGCCGGAAAACCGGCGAAC
>JBKGYI010000056.1:0-7470 GCA_046546195.1 bacterium
GCTCCTGCACATCCTTGTGCTCGCAGTATTAGCACTTCCGTGTGCGTCAAGTCGGGTAATGATAGACCGTTGGAAGGTTCTGGCAGCAGTTTCAGACGTTAAACTTGATGAGCAGAATGTCGCCGTCCCGAACAACATAATCTTTTCCTTCACTTCTAACCATCCCGTCCTCACGGGCCTGCTGCCAGGACTCGTAATTTTCAAAGTCCTCATAGTTAATTGTTTGGGCCCTGATAAATCCTTTTTCAAGATCACTGTGAACTTTACCGGCAGCGCGCGGCGCTTTACTGCCCCGTTTTATCGACCAGGCACGCAGTTTATTTTCGTTATAGGTAAAAAATGTGATCAGATCCAGGGTTTCATGGGCGGCGCGAATCAGGCGATTCAATCCCGGTTGTTCCGCGCCAAGTTCTTCAAGAAACATTCTTTTTTCAGCGGGCTGCATACCGGCCATCTCAGCCTCCAGTTTTGCACAGAGGATCACATACCGGGCTCCGGGCCGGTTTTCAATTATCTCAATCACCTGTTGAAAATTGCTATCCGCGGTAGGATTTTTAAAAATCTGCTCATCCACATTCAAAACATAGAGAACCGGTTTGCAACTCAGCAGCGGGGTACCCTTCAGGAACTGCTTCTCCTGTTCGGAGAAAGTCGCAGGATCCGGTTTATCTCCGGCGGCAAGCTTTCTGGCAAGATCAGACAGAAACTGCAATTCCGCCTCGACCTCTTTTTGCCCCACCCTGACTTTCTTCTCCAGCTTTTCAATCCTTTTTTCCAGCATTTCCAGGTCAGCAAGCGCAAATTCTGTTTCAATGATCTGCAGATCGCGCCGGGGGCACAGTTCACCGGCAACATGGCTGACATCGGGATCGGAAAAAAGACGCAGCACATGACACAGGGCATCGACATCTCTGATCTGTCCCAGGAATTGATTTCCCAGCCCCTCGCCCTGGTGAGCGTTTTCAACCAGACCGGCGATATCAAGAAACTGCACGGTCGCCGGGGTAACTTTTTCTGAATTAACCTTTTTACTCAGTTCAAACAGGCGGCGGTCGGGCACCTCCACCACACCTACATTGGGATCAACAGTGCAGAACGGATAGTTTTCAGCAGAAACAGCGTTTTCAGTCAGAGCGTTAAAAACGGTCGATTTGCCAACATTTGGCAGTCCCACGATACCCAGCTTCATTTCTTTTACTCCAGTTTCCGAATAAGTTCATAGGACGTCCAGAAAATAAGGGCCAGCCAGACTAAAAAGCCGAGCCAGTGGTTACTCCAGAAAGTGTTTTCTTCTACCATTTTACGGGTTTTGTTTATAATCTGTTTTTCGTAGGGAGCCAGGCTAATCCCCATCACAAGAAAAGCAAGGACAAAAACTGCCATTATCTCAGCAAGAGAAAGCTCGGAATACAGATAATAACCAATCACCCCGGCCAGTATAACACCGGTCAACTGAACCAGCCAGGTGCGGCGGTAAAGCCGGTCGGCAAGTTCGATAAGCAACTGCGGTTTCAGCAGCATAAAAATCATTTTTAACAGAGTAACAGCTATCAGGATAAGTGCCAGAACCTCTACAACTGTCATTTCAATCATCTCCGCCGGATAATATTTTTCACCGAATTTATTGCCTGCGATCCATAACTCTATCAAAAAATTGCAATTCAAGACAACACCAATCTACAGGCCTTAAATAACTATATTAACCAGTTTATTCGGAATAACAATCACTTTACGCGGCTGATCTCCGCCGAGATATTCCTGAATGCGTTCCAGGCGGCAGGCCTCCTCCTCAAGCTGCTGATCCGGATAATCACGGGGAACAGTCAACCGCGCGCGCACTTTCCCGTTAACCTGAACAACAACTTCCACTTCATCCGCCCGGGCGGCTTCCTCGGACCAGGAGGGCCAGGAAGATTTTTCCGGTAGCTCATCGTATTCAAGCTTTTGCGCCAGCTCGTTAGAAAAGTGCGGGGTTATTGGAAACAAAAGATTCAGCAGGACAGAAAAACTCCAGCCGGCTGCCGGGTCAGCAGCTCCTGTCTCCTGAATTTTATTAAAAAGTTCCATACAGGAGGCAATGGCAGTATTAAACTGGAACTGTTCCTCCAGGTCAGCCGTCACATCTCGAATTGTCTGGTGAGTTTTACGGTGCAGCTCCAGAGACGGGCCATTCAGTTCTCCGGCAGGCGGCTCGGGCTGCGCTCCGGTCAGGTCGGCGCGATTAGTCTCCGCGAAAGTCCAGAGACGGTTCAAATAGCGAAAAGCGCCCTGCAGCCCCGACTCGTCCCATTCAAGATCTTTCTGAGGCGGAGCGGCAAACAGGGTGAACAGGCGCACTGTATCAGCGCCGTATTTCTCCATCATTTCATCGGGGTCAACAACATTTCCCTTGCTTTTGCTCATTTTTTCGCCTCCCAGCAAGACCATGCCCTGGGTAAGCAGATTTTTAAACGGTTCATCACTATCCAGCAGACCGCTGTCACGCAGCACCTTATGAAAAAAACGAGCATAGAGCAAATGCATGCAGGCGTGTTCGATTCCGCCGATGTAATTGTCAACCGGCAGCCAGTGGTTGGCCGCGTCGCGGTCAAATGGTTTTTCATCTTCCCACGGTGAAGTATAACGAGCATAATACCAGGAACTATCCACAAAGGTGTCCATCGTATCGGTTTCCCGCTTCGCCGGGCCGCCGCATTTCGGGCAATCCGTATTCACAAAACTTTCGCAGTCCGCAAGAATATTACCGGAACTGGTAAATTCCACATCATCGGGAAGTTCGACCGGCAGAGACTGAAAATCGACAGCCACAGTACCACAATCCTGGCAGTAAACAATCGGTATCGGGGTTCCCCAGTATCTCTGGCGACTAATTCCCCAGTCACGCAACCGGTAATTAATCGTTGCCCGGCCCCGGCCTTCTTGCTCCAGCCATTGTGAAATTTCACGCCGGGCCTCTGAAGAATCCAGTCCCTCGTGCTCTTCGGAATTAATCAAAACCCCTTCGCCGGTATAAGGTTCTTCGAGTTCATCGGCCAGTTCACCCGCAGGCGCTATCACCTGAACTATATCTATGTCATGATAGGTTGCAAACTCAAAGTCCCGTTCATCGTGAGCGGGAACAGCCATTATCGCTCCGGTTCCATATTCCATCAAAACATAATCGGCCAGGTAAATCGGGATTTCTTCGCCATTTATCGGGTTAATCGCATAACGACCGGTAAAAACGCCGTCAGTGGTTACGGTTTCAGCGGTTTTTTCTATTTTTTTCATAAACTCATCCACTTCGGCTTCGAACCCTCCGCCGGAAACAAGTTTTTCCACCAGCGGGTGCCGGGGCGAGAGAGCCATGTAAGTCGCGCCATACAGGGTATCCGGACGGGTGGTAAAAACCTCGATGCTGCTGTCCACACCAACAACTTCAAAATCTATACTTGCCCCGTGTGAACGACCAATCCAGTTGCGCTGCATCTGAAGTACTTCTTCGGGCCAGCCCTCAAGCTGCTGCATATCATCAAGCAATTGCCGGGCATAGTCGGTGATTTTAAAAAACCATCCATGCTGTTTTTTCTCAACAACTTCCGAATCACAGCGCCAGCACAAGTCATCATGAACCTGTTCGTTGGCCAGGACTGTTTTACAATGCGGACACCAGTTAACCGCGGTAGAATCACGGTAAACAAGCCCCTGTTTGTAAAGTTCAATAAATATCCACTGGTTCCAGCGGTAATACCCGGGATCACAGGTCATAACTTCGCGGCGCCAGTCATAAGAAAAACCAAGCCGTTTCAGTTCGCCGCGCATCTCCTCTATATTATTTAATGTCCAGTCACGGGGATGAATCCCCCGCTCAATTGCAGCGTTTTCAGCCGGCAAACCAAACGAGTCCCAGCCCATCGGATGCAATACCTCTTTACCCCGCCGGCGAAAATAACGGGCTATTGCATCTCCGATTGTATAGTTACGTACATGGCCCATGTGAATCCGGCCCGAGGGATAGGGAAACATCTCCAGCACATAATGGGGTTTTTCCGCCGATTCATTAACCTCATAGCTTTTATTTTTCTGCCAGTTTTTTTGCCACTTGCGTTCAATTTCTTCAAACGGATAACTGCTCATTTATATCAACCTCTGGTCTAAAATTAAAGGGAAGGGTGGAGCTTTACCTGATGTTAATAAGGGTCAAAACACCTTTTTCGTCCCTGTAGCTATAAATTATTTCTGTCCTTCGATCATACTGGTCAAAGGCGGCGCGAACATTCTCAACGAAATCACGAGCCTGACGGTCCGGTATCCCGCCAGCTTCTTCAACCTTTTTTATCCCGGCAATATAAGCTGACAGAGCAAGTGTTAAATTTCCTTTAAAATGGTCAATCACACTTTGCAAGTGCCGGGTCCCTTCACGGACATTAATCCGCGGATCCTGAAGAGCCGTATCGGTCATATCTTCGGCAACAAAATCCGGTAAAACCATCAATCCTCCCGCTCCAATTCCCCGCCCGCCCCTGATTATCGAATATATCAGCGATTCGGGAAGTCTGAACTCGGCCGAAGCCATTCGAACCGCTTCCTGTATGGCGTCAGCCTCGGGAAGTTCACTGACTCCCCCGGGCGTTTCAAGCAGCAGGACAAAGGTCTCGTCCGACGGCGTGTTAGTAAGCCTGATTGTTTTTGTGTCACGGATATCAAGGTAGATACCGGCTTCAACCATACCGGCAGATACGATAAAAAGCAGTAAGCAGATCAAGATCAGCCGGCGGTTCATAAAAATCACCTTCAAATTATTTAATATTTGTAACGTTTATTATACCGCGTTCATCGACATAAGTGTAAATAGTATCGCGTTTCACCTTGAGTTCATTAAAAAAATCGCGGACGCGGCGCACGTAATTCCGGGTCTCCGGGAACGGGGGAATTCCCTCATACTTATCTACATTTCCCGGGCCGGCATTATAAGCCGCAAGGGCCAGGGTAAGATCACCATCATATCGCGCCAGCATCCGGGCAAGATATTCAGAACCGCCATTAACATTTTGCCGGGGATGCCAGACATCTTCAACCCCCATCTCTTCAGCGGTCGACGGCATCAATTGCATCAACCCGACAGCTCCACGATGACTCTCGGCAGTACTGTCTCCTGATGATTCAACCTGAATAACTGAATAAATAAGAGCTTCCGGTATTTTATGGCGGTTGGAAGCGTGCTCGACCATCTCAGAAAGCTCGGAAGCGGTAGGAACTTCATAATCATCAGGAACCCTTGCTTCTATCGATTCCAGAAGCAGTACGTAATCGTCACCATCCGGCTGGTTTGTAATATTAATAGTCCCCCGTTTATCCCTTTTCATATAAATAGCCGCTTCAAATGGAACTACAGAAGTCAGGGTAACAGCTATTACCAATATCAATACAGAAAAATAGCGTTTCACAATTTCACACCCCGATAGAATTATCAGTCACACAATTTTTCAAACAAGATAAAATATATAAAGCACATAAATAATCATAGCAATTATAAACCCAATTAAAACAACTATCCCGGTGGTGCCTGCCAGGAGAAAAAACCAGCCCAGAATAATCGTCATAAAAAAATAGCGCCTGTAATCGCGGCGGGCACTGAAAAAATAAGCACACAAAGGAGCAAATATTAATAACCAGGCCCCGGGAGTCAGCAATACTGCACCATCCAGACCGGAAAAATAATTCAAGAGACCGGCCAGCAGGGCTATCACAGCGGCAAAAAAAACATCTTCCCCGGTTATTATTGCTCTTCTCCAGCCCTCGGGTAAAGGCACCAGGAAAACAGAAGAAATAATAAAGCCGGTCCAGAAAAGGGTCTGATCACCTCTGATAGATAACAAATACGGCGTAATATGGTAGCTATAAACAAGTAATCCCGCGAAAGTAAGCCAGATTATACCCCGCAGACGCCGGCAATAGGCAACTCTGAAAAGACCGCCTACCAAAAATCCCAGCAAAAGAAGATGTTCATTAAGAAAAACGGCGGCTATTACGAGAAGCAGCATCCAGCCGGACCAGGTGAAGAAACGCCTGTCATTTATAAAACCGACATAAGCCGCTATTAATGCTGTTATTAACAGTAAAAACTTTACAGCCGCTCGACCCAGCGGACGAACCGAACCTCTATAATGTGTTTTTGGAATATCCAGAGCGGTCAGATTCAACCGGTCCCGGCGAAACGCATCTCCCGGACCCACCTTCTCAATATTATCCCCCACAACATATATTTTTTTTATCAGAGGTTGAAATCTTTCGGGCAAAACAGGGCGGTCGTAGTTTCGAGGCACAATTAAGTTAAGCGGCTGAACCGGGGGATTACCGGAGAAAAAAAGGTCAACTTCGTTTTTATCTTTAAGATAAAGATAACGGGCACGGTCCAAATTCTCGGTTCTTAAATCTGCAACCGGCTGGTCAAAAAGTTCCCGCTCAGGATACAAACTTTCAAAAATAAAAGCATCCGGATAAAAGTGTCCGTCAAAATTACGATTAAACCCATCCCGATATGTCTCCACACCATGCAGAGAATCCTCCAGAAGATTAAAGACCGTCCGCTTCGAGGTGATTAAGTAGTTTTTATCAACCGATACATCCAGCGAACGAAGTTGAGCAAAGATATGGGGATTAACCGGAATCTGCGCCCGGTATAGATGCATAATGTCGCTGCCAGAAACCAGCGACAGCTCGCCGGCGTCAATAAAATCGGCCACAGTTTTCAGGTGATAAAACTGTTCCGATACGGTACTTACAAGATTTACCCGGCGGCCTGATCTTTCAATTCCAATTCTATGTACCAAACCCACTGTTAAAACAAATATCAACAGCAACGGTATAATAAATCTCACCCATCTGGGCATCATTTATTCTCCTCGGAAGCAAGATAAGCCTCTATGAATTCATCAAGTTCGCCATCCAAAACATTTTCAAAATTATTCACTGTAAACTCCGTTCGGTGGTCTTTTACCTGCTGGTAGGGATGGTTGACGTAGGAACGAATCTGGCTGCCCCATTCAATCGCTTTTTCCTCGCCGGTTATCTCCTCTATCGTCTCCTTCTGCTCGGCAATCTTCATCTCCAGCAGCCGTGATTTCAAAACCCGCATCGCCGTATCCCGGTTGCCGTGCTGACTGCGCTCGTTCTGACAGGAAGTAACTATCCCGGTCGGGAGGTGGGTGATACGCACCGCTGAATCTGTCATATTTACGTGCTGGCCACCCGGTCCGCTGGAACGGAACGTATCTATCCGCAGATCCGAGGGGTCAATTTCTATCTCGTCGTCTATCTCAATCTCCGGAGTTACCTGAACAGCAGCGAAAGAAGTGTGACGGCGGCTGCTGGAATCAAACGGAGAGATACGAACCAGGCGGTGAACCCCGGCTTCTCCCTTCAGAAGTCCATAGGCGTATTCGCCTTTAACCAGCATAGTCGCGCTTTTTAAACCCGCTTCCTCACCGG
>JBKGYI010000057.1:0-7452 GCA_046546195.1 bacterium
TTCAACGGCCAGATTGTTTACAAACCCGCCGGATAAAAATTGATCAGTTTCACTATTGGCAACTTCATTCACATCAAAATCAGTTGTAAGATCGACCTTCCCCACGCGGATCCGGAGATCCTTGTCAAACCAGCTATGTTCGTACCAGAGTTCGGAAAGTCGTAGGTTCTGGTCGTCGTCGGCGTCATCATTAAAACCCGAGAAAGTCGGTATGTCTCCATCCACACCATTTCCTTCTCCGGCTTCCAGCGCAGAATAAAAAGCGCCCGCTTCCAGAGGGACATAAAATTCGAGATCAAATGACAGCGAGGCGTCGGTTATATCTTCGTCGGGATTCAGACTTTCGTCGACACCCGAGGTTCCCTGAACTATACCGGTCATTCCGACTGCCAGTTCAATTTTATCGTACCATCCTGTCTTCGTTTTGGCTTCATAAACAGAATTTTCATCCTGGAGATAAACTTCCTGCAGCCGGTCGAGCCTCCTTTGCATCGCCTGAATTTCTTCTCCTAACTCTACATTTTCCGCGGCAAACACGATATTGCCGGCAAGCAGAAACAACAAGCCTACTGTTATAAACGTTGCAATTCTTCTGTGCATCTTAATCGACTCCTTTTAATAGATGTGCAAAAAAATAATTAATTTCAAATTTTGATAAATACACTAAAATTCTTTCTCTGCTTCTTCCCCCTTTGGATTTTTGGTTTGCGAAGCACTGTCAGTATCCGGCTGGCTGAACTTTTCGAAAGTTTTGAAATCGCAGCCAGAACAATCTCCAACAGCCGTGCAGCTGCACTCTCCCTCTGTGATAGTCCTGTAAAAAGATCTGCCGACCAAAAAAGCGGCAACAATTACAATCGCTGCTACAACAATCGATTCCAGCATTTAAATCACCTACCCTATTCCGATACCAAGCAGGCTACCCACCTGGTATACAATTGTGGTTAATACATAAGCTAAAACTGTGAGGCCGGTCAGCTGAAACAGCGCCCAGCCCCAGGAGTTGCTCTCCCGTTTTGTTACCGCTATGGTTGCCATACAGGGCGCACTGATCAGAGAAAAAAGCATAATACAAAAAGCGGCAAGCGGCGAATAAGCAGTTTGCAGCTTCTCCCGCAGAGTTTCGGACTCTTCATTGGCTTCACCAACGGTATAAACAATTCCCATCTGGGCCACAAAAACTTCCTTGGCGGCAAAAGCACCAATAAGTGCCGTCCCTATTTTCCAGTCAAAACCCATCGGTTTGATCAGCGGTTCCATCGCGTGTCCTATACGCCCGGCGCTGCTATGAACCAGCTCCGCTTCCGATTCCCGGCCGTTAATGCGGGATATTCTCTCGACTTTTGTTTCTTCTGATATGCTTGCGGTTTGAATCTCCTGTCTTGATTCTTCAAACTGCGCCGACTGTTCATCAGGAAGTTGGGGGAATGTTGTCAGTGCCCACAGTAAAATAGCGATACCCAGGATAATTGTTCCGGCTTTCTTAAGGTAAAGCGCCGCTCGCTCCCACATGTGAATAAAAATTCCTTTTAAAGTGGGAATCCGATAGGGTGGTAATTCCATAACAAAGGGCACAGATTCCCCTTTTAAAATGGTACTGCGCAGCAGTTTAGCACTTACAATAGCCAGCAAAATACCAATTGTGTATATGAGCCACAGCATCGGAGCGTGCCATACCTGCGGAAAAAAGGCAGGAATAATAAGAGCGTAAATTGGCAAACGGGCGCCACAACTCATCAGGGGCACAACGAGCATGGTAACCAGCCTGTCGCGGCGGTTTTCCAGTGTCCGGGTTGCCATAATCGCCGGGATAGAACAGCCAAAACCGATAAGCATGGGGACAAAACTTTTTCCATGCAGCCCTATTTTGTTCATTAAGCGGTCCATAATAAATGCCGCCCGGGCCATATAACCGGTATCTTCAAGGATTGCTATCGCCAGAAACAGCAGCATAATATTCGGCAGAAATACAATTACTCCACCGACACCGCCGATCAGCCCGTCCACCAGGAAGGATTTCAGCAGACTCTCTGATCCGACCGGCCACCAGCCGGCCACAGTTACTCCCAGCCAGCCGAAAAAGGCCTCTATCCATTCCATGGGCGGATCCCCGAGGGTAAAGGTCAATTGAAAAGCAAGATACATCAGCCCGAAAAAGATAGGAATCCCCAGGACACGATTTGTAACCACCGAATCAATTTTATCTGAAATTGTGTGCCGGAATTCCACAGTAGAATGCACCGTCTCCTGGCAGACACCCGATATAAAACCATAGCGGGCCGAAGCGATAGCAGCTCCCGGAGATTCGCCGAGGATTTTTTGGATTCGAGATTCACTTCTCACAATTTGCTCTGTGATCTCCTCGGAATCAAACTGTTTGCGTAAATCGCTGTCATTCTCAAGCAATTTAACAGCCAGCCAGCGCGAATTATAATTTTTTAAATCGAAATCTTCCTTCGAGAGCACGGTTTCAAGTTTGGAAATTTCTTTTTCTATTTCCTTTCCGTAACCCGGTAATTTTTTTCGATTTGATTCCGAAAAAACGTTCTTATCCTCGGAAGCGGTTTCGAGGATTGCCTGGAGAACATTTTCTAACCCGACTCCTTTATTACCAACAGTTTGAACAATTTTCACTCCCAGAAGTTTGGAAAGTTTATCGATGTCAAATTCATAGCCCCGGTTCTCCGCCGTGTCACTCATATTAAAGACCAGCACAAGAGGTACCCCGAGTTCTATGATCTGGGTGGCAAGATATAAACTCCTCTCGAGATTGGAGGCGTCGAGAACATCAACGATTAAATCCGGATTTTGTTCGATAATAAAATTTCTGGCGATAACTTCTTCGGCGGAAGAAGCCGTTAAACTGTATGTTCCCGGCAGGTCTACAATTTGAAGCTTATTACCCTTATACCGCCGGTAACCTTCTTTGCGTTCTACAGTCACCCCGGGATAATTACCCACATGCTGGCGCGCTCCGGTCAACTCATTAAATATGGTTGTTTTCCCGGAATTAGGGTTTCCCGCCAGACCTATCACTATCTCTTTTTTAGAGTTCATCTGCTCAACTCAACCTCCAATTTTTTGGTTAATAAATTCTCATTCTTATCAGGATATATTTTTAGGCTTACCAAAACCCTGGCCCAAAAAAATTTATTCAACAACTATCTTCCGGGCCATACCTCTTCCCAGCATTATCCGGCTTCCTTTAACCGCCAGCAGGAACGGACCCCTGGAAGTATTCTGCAGGACTTCTATCCGGGCGCCGGGAATCAAGCCCAGGGAAAAAAGTCTATTTTTAACTTCCTGTCCGCCGTTTATAGCGATAAGCCGTACATTTTTCCCGGTTTCTACAGTTGCCAGCGGCATTTGCTCAAACACCTCTTGAAATCTATTTTATTTACAGCACTTCAACTTCAATTCCGGCTGCTTCCGCCTTTCGCAGCGAAAGGTGATAGCCCTTTACCTTGATATTAATCGGATCGCCAAGCGGAGCCACCCGTTCTATTTCTACAACCGCTCCGCTGGTTACTCCCATCTCAACGATTCTTTTGGCCGCGGAGGAGGAAACATCAACTTTCACAACTTTGGCCTTCTGCCCCGGTTCCAGTTCGACTAATTTCTTGCTTTCCATAGTATTTTTTCCTTTCTTATCATTTCTGTTTTTTACATCTTCCAGGATTTCGGAAATACATTTTTCACAGTTTTCCTGTGTATCGCTGTGGTCACAGTAGTAACTGAAACCCCGGATCCATTTGGCCCCTCCGCGCGGACAGATTTCAATAAACTCCGCAAACTGAATGAACCTCTCCAGAACGGATTCTGAAATTGAATGCTCCATCTGGCAGGCCACTTCATCAGCCTCGCTTTTGTCGACGGCCAGAACGTTTATAAAAAAATCCCTCAAAACCTCATGACGCCGCACCACCTTCTGTGCTAACTTTTTTCCGGTGGACGTTAAAGAAATAACTTCATAGGGCGCGTAGTTAATCAGATTTTTCTCAGCCAGGGAACGAAGAGCTCCTGTTACCGAAGCATTACTGACCTCCATCCGCCGGGCAATATCTTTGGGCCGCGCCGCCTGCTTTTGTGTGACGATATGGAAGATAGTTTCCAGATAGTCTTCCAGACTGGCCGATAATGCGATTGTCATTCCTGGTTCTCCTGTTATAAAGATAATTTAGCCTTGCCTAAGATAATAAGGCACTCCTAAAAATATGTCAAGAAGTTTTTTTGAAAATAAATTATTTTTTACTATAAGAGGCTGAAAATACTGTAATTAATCAGATCGGGCAGTCATATAATCTTTCAATTTTATTGTATTTTTTCAATCGACAGGCATATTTTCCCAGGGTTTGCCGCTGGGCAGGTAGCCTTCTTCACGGGGCGGGTAGTCGGATTTGCGGGGGATGCGGTATTGTTTGCCGCCTCTAACCATATCCTGGGCGAGATGTTCGAGAGCCGCTCTCAGGTAGCCGAGCCACTCGCTGTAGCCGCCGCCGTTGCGGCGGATCATCTCGTCGGCCGTCTCCAGGGCCCCTTCGACGTGATGGGTCTTGCTCCGGTGGTAAGGCCCCAGGTTATCGACAGCATCAAAATAACGATCCATCCAGGTATGAACCTCGATGTAAGCCCGGCCAATCTCTTTTTTAGTTAATTCAGCGTGCTCTTTAGCATTCATAAGCTTACTCCTCTAATTAAATTCGTGAGCGCAGCATCTCCATCACTATCAAGCTCTTTTATATTCTCAATAACCTGTGAAAAATCCATCTGATCACCACGGCCCAAGCCCGGCGAGCCGATTACAAACATTGTATTTGTTTTTGGTATTAATTGGAAGTGAATTGGTGAAAATGATGGTTTACGGAAGTTCGGGAGTGGTTTTGTTTTGCATTCCAGGGCTGGGATGGTAGATTAAAAATAGTGGTTATTCGAACAACGCGGTATCGGGAGGCGACCGGCAGTGGAACGTTTTGATTTTCTGGGACGTGTTATCCGGGTAATGGTCATTTTACTGGGACTGTTATGGCTGGGCTGTTATCTTTTTGGGAGTTCGGGTATAGACCCCCGGAGCTGTTTTGTCAGTTTGGCCCGCACCGGCGCCCGCATGGCTACCCGCCACGAACGGATTATGCAGCAGAAAATAGCCGAGCGCCGCGAAGAGGGCTCGCTGTTCGAAATAAAGTTTGGCAATGGGGCTGTTCATGTTCACGGAGCCGAACCCTATTTACAACTGGCCCAGGAAAAAACAGAGGCGCTTAAAAGCGCTGTCAAAGAAAAGTTCATAGAAACAAGAGAAAAAATAGAACCGAAAATCCGGGAAGAAATATCCGGCTATATCGAAGAGCACCTCTCTTCAGAGGACGACAGCCGCCGGCAGGTAAAAATCAATCCTAAAACACTGATCGCCATCCTAACAAAGCTTCACTCAATATCCCCGGATGAAGAAACAAGAAAACTACTCAAGGATTCTTTCGAAGAAATGAAAGAGGCCGGCCACCATGAGATGGCCGATAAAATACTCCCCCACCTGACCTCCGACTCCCCTGCTGTAGATAATTCTGATTGATTTAAAGCTATCTTAATCTAATTCTATCCATAAATCGGGGGTGGGGATATGTTCTGGGGTTTTGGCGGCGGCTGGCATGGTGGTTTTGAAACCGAGAGAATTTTTGTTCGGGAGGGCGAGGACTACTACGGCATCGGAAAAATAGACCGTTTCACCGCTATCGGTTGTCAGTGAACCGTGTTCCAGTGTTTCCCGGACTCCCTGCCAGTATACTTTTGAAGAACCGTCTCCCCTGTCTTTGGGAGACAGCAGGATTACGGATGACGGCTGGCGGTTTAACTGTTTTAAGCCGCGCGATCTTTTTAATTCCTGTTCCTGCAGGGTAATCATCCCGCCCGGCGGCAGTTCTAACTCTACTGTGCGATTCTCTCGGCCGAAAATTGCATAGCAGATATCTCGCGTTATCCGGGAAGCGTCTGAGTCGCCCCCCTGCACTCCGACGATTAGATTTGGCAGCTCCGGATTCTTATCCTGGCCGACATAGGAAACACGCAGAATATCTTCAAATTGATCCGCCCACTCGCCGCTGACCGGCAGGCGTTCCAGCGCCCGCTCGGAGATACCGGTTAAATGTTTATCCAGCTCTTCGATCGATTGAATCTTAAAACCAAGAAAGTTAAACAGTTCCTGCTTCACAATTTCCGGTGTGATCACGCCCTTGTTTTCATAAGAAACACTGCCGATACATTTATCCAGCAAATCTATCGCTTTGTCCGGGAAAACCCTGTGGCGCAAACAGTTACGGGAGAGGTTTAATACTTCTTCGATTGTTTCCAGTGGTATTTCCAATCCGAGCTCCAGTTCGCGCTGGCTGGCGACTTCAATAAGCACTTCACGTGTTGCCGTAATACTCAGCTCCTGGAGAGGAATCAGGCTAAAACGGCGTTCAAAAGCTGTATCGTTGGCGATGTATTTTTCGTATTCGTGGCTGGTTGTGGAACCGATAACCTGTATATTTCCGCGGTCAATTTCTGGTTTCAGCAGGTCGCTCAGCCCTGAACTTGTCCCCTCGGTTCGCCCCAGCCCCATGGCCATGTGCAGCTCGTCGATGAAAAGTATTACACCCTCCTGCTCGCGGGCGAACCTAATCATGGCTTCAAGTCTCTCGGCAAATTTACCCCGATATTCAGTCCCGGAAACCAGCGACCCCATCTTAAGTTCATAGAGACTGTGGTTTTCAAACTGTTTTATCTCACCGCTGACAATCATTTGAGCCAGACCCTCTACCAGTGCGGTCTTACCCACCCCGGCCCGGCCAACAATAAGCGGATTTGGTTTTGTCGGACGCAGCAGGGTCTCGCAAACCTCCCTGATCTCATAGTCCCGCCCGACAACATACGGCTGATTTTCTTCCCTGGCCTTAGCGGTAATATCTGTCAGATAAGTTTTTACATACTTTTTGAGTGCCTCCATGGTTAAACCGGCAACATTAATGTTTTCCGAACTGTTTTTTCCGAAGTTAACAAGTTCACTTCTATCAGAGCCGAAATCAGGAACAGGTTCTTCGGGAGGTTCTTCAGACTGAATGGCGGTCATCTCGTCGAGGAGAACATCGATTATACAGGTTTTATCGATAACATCATCTTCCGCTTTCTCGCCGCATTTTTTCAAAAAATCAGCTTCATGAATAATTTTCTCATTCAAATCATCAAGGGAAACTTCAGTATAAGGACGAATTTCAGCAAGCTGTCCGGCCAGTTCCGGCGAATCAAACTGAATAGTATCGACCAGATAAGAGATCTCAACGCTGCTGCGCCCCTCCCATATTTTCCGCCATATCTCCCGCGCCTCATCTGTAAGCCCAAAATGTTTCATTTAAAAACCACCTGGATAGAAATAATAATCCCCATCTCACTTCAGGCAAATTATCTACTTTTATAACCCAA
>JBKGYI010000058.1:0-7351 GCA_046546195.1 bacterium
GGAGACTGTATAGTGAGAGTGGGGAGGCCGGTTCGCCCTGGGACAGCGTCCGTAAGTTTTCAGAGGGAAAGGGGTTTGCCGGAGTTCCAGATCTGAAAAAATTGATTTTAGTACTGGGTGTTGATCTCATAAAGCAGTTTGGACGCCGGCCATACAGCGCTTCAAAGACGCTGCACGGCTCTTTACTGCGCCTCCGCAGCCGGGATAAATTAAATTCTGCGCAAGAAAAACTTATTGCTTTATTACTGGGGTATGCTCTTGCAAATTTGAAATCACGCCGTCAGTTTCATCTTATTCTGCCTTTTTACGAGTCCGGCAGCAGCCAGCTGCTGCGTTTGTTTGTTCACCTCGGTGATACTCCTGAAGGCTGGTTAGAAGCTGATTGGTGGTTGGCCGGACTGTTGAAAATGACGGCGATTGGTGAATTGAGGTTTAATATTCAGCGGCGGCAGGATAGAATAAACCTAACATTTTTTTCTGAGGGAAATAATCTGCTGGAGAAAATCAGAAGCAGGGAAGTAGAACTGAAAAAAAATATTGAGCGGTGCGGATACAGGTTAAATGTTGATTATAAAAACAAAAAACCATCTCCTTTGCCTGATCCTTTTGAGCCCGCCGACGAACCAAAACAGCCCCGTGTGCCGGGGAAGGTTGACTTTCAAGCATGAGTTTTGATAAAAAAGATAAAAACCAGAAATCGATCTCTTCGCCGGTCTCCGCACTTAAAGCGGTGGCTATGCAATATGAAGAATCAGAAGATGAAGCTCCCCGGGTAACCGCTCGCGGAAGTGGCGAACTGGCGGAAAAAATAATTGAATTGGCCCGGCAGAATCAAGTGCCGCTTTATGAGGACAAAGATTTGGTAGAGCTACTTTACCAGCTTGATCTTGAGGAACAGATCCCGGTTTCACTTTATGAAGTTGTGGCCGAAATATTTTCTTTTCTATATCAGATTAACGAACAAGAAAAGGTGGATCAAAAGGATGGTGGCTAAAAATAGGATTAGTTTCCCCGATTTGAAACCGGGTATGGTATTTAAAACTCCGGTTTTTACCGCAGAAGGCTATAAATTGCTTGAACCCTATACACCACTCGCCGAGCGGCATCTTGAAAGATTAAAACAGTGGGAAATAAGAGAAATTTTTACTGAAGCGCCGCCCCTGAGCAGTAGAGAACAGAAAAAACTGCGTCAGGAGTCTGAAAAGCAGGTGCTTGAACCGGAAGATATAACCATCTCTGAAGGGAAAACAAAAGAACCTGAGTTAAAAGACAGGGTTGACCATGATGCAGTGGAGCCGGCTTGTTTTTATGATAAAACTGATAAAGTTTTTCTGCGCAGTTCTTACGGGCAGGCGCTGGAAAGAACAGAAGAACTTCTGGAACGTTTAAGCCGGGGCGTGGTTGGCCGCCAGCACGAACTTTTTCAGACCTTAAGACCTGCCTTTGGTTTGATCTGGGAATATAAACTGCTGCTTCTTTATCTGTTTCATTCCCAAAAATTGGACCAGGAAGAATATATTTACACATATAGCCTTAATACGGCTTTGCTGGCGATGATGTTGGCCGATGAACTTGGTTATGAAAAAGAGGAAATAAGGTATATCGGAGTGGGGGGGTTGATTCATGATGTTGGAATGTTAATAATTCCCCGGCCAATTCGTAAAAAAGAAGGAACCTTTAATCAAAGAGAAAAAAAGATTGTGCAGGGCCACGTTAAAAAAAGCGAGAACTGTTTCCGGCGATTTAGTAATTTTGATCCCAGGTTAAAAAAAACAGTTTTGCAGCACCATGAACACTGGGACGGCAGTGGTTATCCGCTTGGTCTTAAAGAAAAACAGATTCATCCTTATGCTCGAATTGTAAATCTGGCAATGACCTATGTTGCTATGAATCAGCCCCGTTATCATCGCAAACAGTTTGGTCTTGCCCACAGCGTCAGGGAAGTGATCTACAAAGATAAGAAAAAATTTGATCCAGAAGTTCTGAAGGCGTTTGTCAGGATTGTAGGTATTTATCCACCGGGTTCTTTTATTAGACTTTCCAGCGGCCATCATGCTCTGGTGATAAAAAATAATCCTTCGCGACCACTCAATCCGGTGGTAAGAGTAATTACCGACGCAAACGGGAACCGGCTGCAGGAACCGTATCGACTTTATCTGGACAGAGAAAAGGAAACAATCGAATCACTTCTCGATCAAAAATCATTTAACTACAATAGTTTTGATATGGCCTGATCATACCCGGGGATTAAGGTCGTTGAGGTCGAGTTCTCCGGTTACTATTGCCCGCAAAAATTCGGCGTTAGTTTTAAAATTATGCATGTTATCAAGTAAAAATCTAAGGGCCAGTTCATCGTCCAATCCGCCCAGATAGCGGCGCAGGCGAACAATGATCCTGTTTTCGTTTTCATTGAAGAGTTCTTCCTCTTTTCTTGTTCCCGATTTACTTACAGAAACTGCCGGGTAAAAACGTCTTTCCGCAAGGTGGCGGTCAAGAACCAGCTCCATATTACCCGTCCCTTTGAATTCTTGGAAAATAACTTCGTCCATCTGGGAACCGGTCTGGACAAGTGATGTACCGATAATCGTCAGACTCCCGCCGTTTTCCACGTTACGGGCTGAACCAAAAAAGCGCCGCGGTTGCTGCATAGCGGCGGAATCAAGCCCCCCCGAGAGTGTTTTGCCGCGCGAATTTGAAAACAGATTATGAGCTCGGGCCAGGCGGGTTATGGAGTCCAGCAAAACAAGGATGTCTTTCCCTTCAACGAGCAGCCTGCGTGCTTTTTTCAAGACGGAATCAGCCGCTTTTACATGTTCCCGGGGGTCCTTGTCTGCAGAGGAATCGATAACCCGGGCCGGGGTATTGCGGGTGAAATCAGTAATCTCTTCCGGCCGTTCATTGATTAACAGGGCCAGTTGAATTACTTCGGGATGATTTTTATTAATAGCTGTCGATATTTTCTTCAGGATAGTTGTTTTCCCGGCTTTCGGCGGCGAAACAAGCAGACAGCGCTGGCCTTTGCCAATCGGAGCGATTATATCCAGAATCCGGGTGGTATAATCGTTTGGTTTGTATTCCAAAAGAAATTTTTCATTTGGATAAGTGGGGGTTAATTTTTCAAATTTTTCATCTATTTCTTGTTCGTTCATAAAAATTTTTTCTTCCTTCCATCGTTTAAAAATAAAAGAATCGTGTTATCATAGCGCCGGCTCAGCTACGTGGTTTTATGCGACAGCCTCTATCAACGGAGTGGTTTCAATGGGAATGACATGGCGTTGTTTCAATTTCTGATTATTCTGTTTATTTGAATGAAAACAACAATATTATAGCAGAGTTTTCTATTTAAACAAAGCGAATGGTAGTTTTGTTTAAACTTTTATTTTTAATGAAAGTTTCAGGGCAGATTATTTGTTGCCGAACAGGTCGGATCATTCTGTAAAAATCATGGATTAACCTATAAAATACAATCTATGGGCAATGAGTTAGCCCGAATTATTCACGACAAAAACGTTGTGAATAGATTCGCCCGCTGGACAGCCGTCAATGGCGTCAAAAACCGCCATTGACAGCTGGGTTAACCCAGCACTCAGCCCTCAATCGAGCAGTTACCGAGCAATTATTAGAAAACAAGTAAATTCCGGTTTTTATTAGAACGCTTAAATTAACAACTGCTAATCCTCGATTGAAGGCTGAGTGCTGCCCTCGGGGTGAATAATTTATGATTTTCATTAATTATTCAGGTTAGACCATCATGAATATTTCCTTTTTTTGGTGTGGAGTTTATAAACAGGGCCAGAACGGGAAAAGAGGTTATTATGTTAAAAAGACGAAGAGTTGTAACTAATTCTGATCTGGATGCGATTGTCTCGGCAGTTTTATTAAAAAGAGTCGAACCTGTTGGTGCCGTGCAGTTTGTGCCCCACGAGGATATCCGCAGCGGAATGTTTAAGACGACACGGGAAGATATAGTTGTTAACATGCCTTTCCTTCCCGGCTGCCGGCTCTGGTTTGATCATCACGCCAGCAATAGTTGCCCGGAAAACTTTGAAGGATTATATAACCCCGAGGCACCAAGTGCAGCCCGGGTGGTATACAACCATTATTCTCGCCTGGGCCGCGAAAGTGATTTTGAAGGGCTTGGCGCTCTGCTTGCAGAAACAGATCGAGTTGATAATGCTGAATTTACTCCCCCTGATATTGAAGACCCCCGGGGAGCTGTGCTGCTCAGTTTTATAATTGACTCCAATCCACTTGCCAGACATAGCGTTGGTTTAAACCAGTTAATGATTTCACTGCTTGCCGGCGGCCAACCGGCAACAGTAATCGAGCATCCTGTTTTTATCCCTAAGATCAAGAAATTTCGGAAAAATCTTAACCTGAGTAAACAGCTTCTCGCTGAAAAAATACAGAAAGAAGACGGGCTGGTAATTCTTGATTACAGAAATCTCGACGAACATGAAAGCGAGTTATGTAATAATAAATTTTTACCGTTTGTTATATACCCCGATGCACACACTTTACTCAGAATCAAGCGACTGAACGCCGATAAAATACGTATAAATCTTGGTTTTAATATGTTTTTAAATGAAAAAAAATGTCCAACTCATTATGGGCATCTGCTGGCCCGTTTTGACGGCGGAGGCCACCACCGTGCGGCCGGGTGTGCGGTAAAAAACGAAGATTTCAGCGATGCCCTGAAAACTATCAAAAACGAGGTAACCTGAACAACAGCAAAATTTTTTAGCTAAAACAAAAAAACTTTTAATCAAGTGGTGGAGGTATGAAAAGTGTTTGCATTTATTGAAGGAACGCTGGTGGAAAAAGGGAAAGACCGGGTTATTATACAAACTTCCGGCGGAGTCGGTTATGAGCTTTACACGGTGGAAAGTGAACGCGACGATTTCCCGAAGAGCGGTTCACAGGTAAAATTTTTCACCCATCTTTATGTGCGCGAGGATCGGCAGATAATTTACGGTTTTATTCACCGGGCCAGTCGTGATTTTTTCAGGCAATTGCTTCCGCAAAAAGGTATTGGACCGAGTATGGCTATAAATATTCTTTCGGGAATGGGCCCCGAAAAATTTCGCCGGGCAATACACAATCAGGACATGGATGCCCTTACAATGATAAACGGGGTTGGGAAGAAAACAGCTCAGAGGTTGATCGTTGAGCTGGCTGAAAAGTTACCCCTCGCGTCTGGTGAGGGGACTTCTGCCGAATCACTCCCGGTTCTTGAAGAAGCGATTGAAGCGCTGATAGGACTTGGTTTTACCAAAGGAGAGGCTACCTCCACCGTTGAAAAAACAGCCCGTAAGGTTGATTTTGATAGTGTCGAGGAACTGATCCAGGCCACCTTTTCCAGACTTGATAAAAAATAAGCGAAATTGGTTTTTTGAGCCGGTGAAGTTTTGATGCCCGGGTGTCTTACCGCGGCGGCAAAAAAATGATAAGATTGTAATCAGGTTGACTTAGAAAAAATACTGTTACCTCTGTGTAAACAGGGATCCATTCTGTCCGAGCTTGAAGATAGATGGAACAGGGACGGTTTTTTTGGTATTGAACTTATAGTTGTTAGAGGCAAATTAATGATAATTCAGGAGCGATAGAGTTGGTCAGGGAAAACTCCGTTGATGATTTTATTCAGGAAACCGAATTTGAACCACAGAATTTTTCACGGAAACCGGTTAACCCGGGTGACAAAGACCTTGAAGAAACCCTGCGTCCGCAGGGTTTTGATGAATTTGTCGGCCAGCGGAAAGAAATCGATAATCTTCGTATCTATATCCAGGCAGCTCTGGAAAGAGAGGAAGCGCTGGATCATGTTTTGCTCCACGGTCCACCGGGGCTGGGGAAAACAACCCTGGCCCACATAATAGCAAACGAGCTCGGCGTGAAATTGAAAGCAATTTCAGGCCCGACCATGGAACGAGCCGGAGATCTGGCGGCGGTTTTAACTAATCTTGAACCGCGAAGTGTACTTTTTGTGGATGGAATACATCGGCTGCCCAACATTGTTGAAGAGTTTCTCTACCCGGCGATGGAAGATAAACGAATAGATCTTACCATCGGAGAAGGTCCCTCCGCCCGGGCAATAAGTCTTGAACTGGATGACTTTACTCTTGTCGGTGCGACTACCCGGGCCGGGTTATTAACCGATCCCCTGCGTTCACGGTTTGGTGTTCAATGCCGGCTTCAATTTTATAATGAATCCCAGATGTTTGAAATAATCAAACGTTCCGCCCGGATAATGGATGTTCGGATAAAGGATGACGGTGCTGTTGAAATAGCCCGCCGTTCCCGGGGTACACCCCGGATAGCCAACCGTCTTTTAAGACGTGTGCGGGATTTTGCCCAGGTTGAAGGGGATGGAGTTATCGACACTAAAATTGCCCGGCACGCTCTTGAGAGACAGGAAGTGGACGAAAAAGGACTTTGCCGGATGGATCGTGCTATCCTGCGGACAATTATTGAATACTTTGAAGGTGGTCCGGTGGGAATCAAAACTCTGGCTACCGCCGTGAGTGAAGAAGCTGAAACAATTGAGGAATTGCACGAACCGTTTTTAATTCAATCGGGTTTTTTGAAAAGAACCTCCCGGGGGCGGGTCGCTTCAGCCCGAGCCTTTGAACACATGGGAAGCCAGTTGCCTGAAAAATCATACCGGTTATTTGAGGATTAATTATGGTTAAGAAAATAGCTGGCTGGTTACTGGTTATCATCGCTGTGTTTTTCTTTGTTCCGGCGGTAATGGCCCCGGGACCATCGGCTTCCGACGACCGAGCGTACCACTGGCCGATAGATCCGCCAGTTCAAATCACATCCACCCTGGGTGAGTATCGCGGCGAACATTTTCATAATGGGATCGATTTTTCAACCAGGGGTCGCACCGGACGCTGGGTACGGGCGATTGAGCGCGGCCAGGTTGTCGAAGTTTTTTATGATCCGGAAGCTTACGGGATAACCGTTGTCCTTGAACACGAGGACGGCTGGCGAAGCTGGTATTCACACCTGGAAAGAATTGCCGCTTCTATTCTGGAAAAATTAAACACTCCTCTATATGAACATGTGCGGATTATACCGGCCGAGGAAATCTGGGTTTCTCGCGGCCGCAGGATAGGGGTGGCCGGTGAAACTGGCCGGGGACCGGTTCACCTTCATTTTGCTCTTCAGAAACGTTCGGGAGAGTTTGTAAATCCAATCGGGTTATTCGAGGAACCACTTCCGTTTAACCCGAACCCATATCTCGATGAGCTGCATGTTTATCCGCTTGACGGTGAAAGCTGGGTAAACGGGACGGCAAAACCTGTTGTTTTAGATTCCCGGGAAAACCAACCGCTGGAGTTGTGGGGAA
>JBKGYI010000059.1:0-7345 GCA_046546195.1 bacterium
CCAGCCATAATTTCCGCCTTTTACAATTAAATTTATTTCATCATTTCCGCCGACACCAAACTCTCCCGAGGGACCGTGATCTGTGGCGTAAAGAGTGTTGTTCTCCGGGTGCCAGGCGAGCCCCTGGGAATTGCGCAGACCGTAGGCGTAGACATAGGGGGCGGCTTTTTGACCATGAAAGGGATTTTCAGCGGCGGGGGTGCCATCTTTTTTCATCCGCAGCAGTTTTCCTGCAAAAGAGGTGGTGTCCTGGGCCAGTTTTCGATTGCCGGCATCACCTGTCGTGACGTAAAGATAGCCCTCGGGACCAAACACCAGCCGGCATCCGTTATGGTAGGCGCCAGCCGGCAGATTATCCAGCAGGGTCTCAGCCTTTTTAACAGTGTTGGAATCAGCGAGAGTTAGTTTTCTCACCCGGTTGCGGGCATCCTCCCGGCGGCCGTAAGTTTCACAGAAATAAATAGAATTGTTGTTTTGGGTGCCCGGTTTGAATTTTGGATCAGCGGCTAAATCCATCAGTCCTCCTTCTCCCCGGTGCAGAACTGCCTCACTTTCAAACAGTTTATGAACAGAGTGCTCGGGAGAACGCATATCGATTCGTAAAATATTACCGGATCTTTCACTGACATACAGCGAAGAGCCATCGGCCGTGAAGACCATGCCCCAGGGAACGGTAAGATCCTCGGCCACAGTTTCTATCCGTATCCCGGCCGGTTGTGTTCGTCGGATCTGATCGGGCATTTTTGGTGGACCACCAAGAAGCGAATCACCGGAAAGGCGGCGGAGGATGCCCGCAGGTTCGTCGACTGCTTCAATCACAACTTCTTTGGCGGAACGGGCGTGTTCGACCGGGGAGAGAAATATTCCGGTGGTTAAAATAAGAACTGCTGAAAAAAAGAAAAATATCGAATATTGGAGACGCATTTTTCTATGTCCTCGCATGTTATGGTATTTTAGTGTTACCGTAATTCGCCCCGGCAAGCGGGTATAGACTATTCTCTGACTTTTAATCCCAATGATAAGTTAAGCTACAGGTAGACTAAAATCAAGTGTTAATATTTCCGGGGCCGAAAAACAACAATCGTGGTTAGAGTCCTCCGAAAATCTTATTTTTGCGGAGGAAAACTTCGGGAGGTTCTGAATCGCGGGGTACAGTATTTGACAATAAATATTGAACAGGTAATATTCTGTGTAGGGACGAGCAAATCAGAACGGATGTAAAAAAATAAAATGTAGAAAGGATTAAACCATGTCTACAAAAAACGTGACTCTGGATGGTAACGAAGCGGCTGCTTATGTGGCATATAAAACCAACGAGGTTATCTCTATTTATCCGATCACACCTGCTTCGCCGATGGGAGAACACGCTGATTCCTGGTCGGTGCAGGGGAAGAAAAACATCTGGGGAACTGTCCCCGATGTGGTAGAAATGCAGGCCGAGGGTGGAGCCGCCGGCGCAGTTCACGGTTCACTGCAGGCCGGAGCTTTGACCACCACATTTACGGCAAGCCAGGGGCTTTTACTGATGATTCCCAACATGTATAAGATAGCCGGAGAGCTTACTCCCGCCGTTTTTCACATCGCCGCCCGTTCGGTTGCCGCCCAGGCTCTGTCCATATTCGCCGATCATTCCGACGTTATGGCCGCCCGGGGAACAGGCTGGGGGATTCTTTTTTCAAATTCCGTCCAGGAGGTAATGGATATGGCTCTTATCTCCCAGGCGGTAAGTCTTAAATCCCGCGTCCCTTTTCTTCATGCTTTTGACGGTTTCCGCACTTCCCATGAGATTAAAAAAATTGAAAGATTATCCGACGGGACAATTGAGGCTCTTATCGACGAGGAAGCTGTTCAGGCTCATCGGGAGCGGGGAATGACGCCGGACAATCCGGTTCTGAGAGGGACGGCCCAGAACCCCGATGTGTTCTTTCAGGCCCGGGAATCGGTTAATCCTTACTATCAGAAACTCCCGCAAATTGTGAAGAAGACGATGGATCAGTTCGCACAACTGACCGGCCGGACCTACGAACCATACCAGTACACAGGTTCGCCGGAAGCGGACCGGGTTATCCTGGTGATGGGGTCCGGAGCGGAAGCCGCTCACGAAACGGTGGAGAAGCTCAACAGCAGCGGGGAGAAGGTGGGGCTGTTGAAAGTGCGGATGTATCGTCCTTTCGCCGGGGAGATGCTCATAGATGCTCTGCCGCCCGGCGTTAAAACACTGACCGTGCTCGATCGCGTTAAAGAACCGGGCAGTGGAGGAGAGCCGCTTTATCTTGATGTCTGCGCCGCGGTCAGTGAGGAAGCCGCGAAAAAAGATTTCCCCCTGGAAAACAAACCGAAAGTTACCGGCGGGCGGTTTGGACTTTCCTCCAAGGAATTTACTCCTTCGATGGTTAAAGGTATTTTTGATGAGATGAAAAAAGAGACTCCCAAAAATCATTTCACCATCGGAATAAAAGATGATCTGAGCGAAACCAGTCTCAGCTATGACCCGGAGTTCAGCACCGAATCTGATAAAACCACCCGGGCTGTCTTCTGGGGGCTGGGGTCGGATGGAACGGTGAGCGCCAATAAAAACAGTATTAAAATTATCGGTCAGGAAACCGATAACTACGCCCAGGGATATTTTGTCTATGACTCAAAAAAATCCGGGGCCCGGACCATATCGCACCTGAGGTTCGGCCCGGATCCCATCCGCAGCACCTATCAGATTAAAAAAGCCAATTTTGTGGCAGTTCACCAGTTTGGTTTCCTGGAAAAATACAATCAATTCAACTGTCTTTCCGCGGCCAGCGAAGGGACTACGTTTCTGCTTAACAGCCCCTATGGTCCCGAGGAGGTCTGGGAGGAACTGCCCGGAGAGGTTCGGGATATAATCCGGAAAAAAAATCTCGACTTTTATGTCCTGGATGCTTATTCTGTCGCTGACGAAGTTGGTCTGGGCAACAGGATAAATACAATTATGCAGACCGCATTTTTTGCGATATCCGATATTCTGCCGACCGAAGAAGCGATTGGAAAAATCAAAGAAGCTATTAAAAAAAGTTATGGTAAGCGGGGAGAAACAGTTGTTAAGAAAAATTTCAAAGCCGTAGATCTGGCCCTTGATAATCTTCATCAGGTGACCATCCCCGGCGAGTCGGCGTCCGAAGAGCGCGATGAGCTTCCGCCGGTGGTTCCCGGGGAGGCCCCGGAGTTTGTCAGGAAAGTAACCGCCGAGATGATAGCGGGAAGAGGAGATCAGCTGCCGGTTAGTTTGCTGCCCGCCGATGGTACCTACCCGACAGGAACCACTAAATGGGAAAAAAGAAATATTGCCCAGCAGATTCCAATCTGGGATCCCGATGTCTGTATTCAGTGTGGGAAATGCAGCATGATATGTCCCCACGCGACTATACGGGCGAAGGCATACGATTCCGAACTGCTGGAGGGTGCCCCGGAAAATTTTCGTTCCACAGATATTACTGGTAAAGATTTTGACGCGGGGACTCAGTTTACGATTCAGGTCGCGCCGGAGGACTGTACCGGTTGTGAATTGTGTGTGAATATATGTCCGGCTAAAGATAAAGAACAGGCCGGTCGCAAGGCCCTGAACATGGCCGATCAACTGACCCACCGGCAAGCAGAAAGAGAAAACTGGGAGTTTTTCCAGGAACTTCCAAGCCTGGAGCGAAGTCGGGATATAAATCTTAATATCCCCAAAAACGTTCAACTTCTTGAACCGCTGTTCGAATTTTCCGGGGCCTGTGCCGGCTGTGGGGAAACTCCCTATCTGTCCCTGCTGAGTGAACTTTTTGGTGATAGAACACTTATTGCCAATGCCACCGGTTGCACCAGTATATACGGCGGTAACCTGCCCACGACACCCTGGACTACCAATTCGTCCGGCCGGGGTCCGGCCTGGAACAACTCACTTTTTGAGGACAATGGCGAGTTCGGGCTTGGGATGCGCCTCGCCCTGGACAAACAGATCGGCTATGCCCGGGAACTGCTGGAAAATTACAAAGAGGAGCTGGGAGCCGATCTGGTCGAGGAGATACTTGCGGCCGAGCAAAAAACAGACAGTCAGATAGAGGCCCAGCGGGAGAGAATCGGGAAGCTAAAGAAAAGAATTGCAGATATAGAGGGGCGTAAAGCCCGGGATTTATTCAGGTTAATGGACAAGCTGGTTAAAAAGGACGTCCGGATTGTGGGCGGTGACGGTTGGGCTTATGATATCGGGTATGGAGGGCTGGACCATGTCCTGGCCAGCGGGCGCAATATCAACGTCCTTGTTTTAGATTCGGAAGTTTATTCCAATACCGGTGGTCAGTCATCAAAAGCAACTCCACAGGGAGCGACGGCAAAGTTTGCGATGGGCGGGAAACCAACCCCTAAAAAGGATCTTGGTATGCGTGCCATGCTTTACGGGGATGTCTATGTGGCCCAGATTGCCATCGGAGCCAAAGACACCCAGGCGATAAAAGCTTTGCGCGAGGCGGAGGCCTATGATGGGCCTTCAATTGTTATTGCCTACAGCACCTGTATAGCCCACGGGATAGATATGTCACGGGGCCACGAACAGATGGAAAAAGCGGTTAATTCCGGTCACTGGCCCCTGTATCGCTATGATCCCGCTCTGAAGGAGGAAGGAAAAAATCCGCTCCAGCTTGATTCGCGGGAACCTAAAATTCCCCTCAAAGATTATATGTATCAGGAAAACAGGTTCAGGATGCTCAAACAGTCCGATCCTGATCGGGCGCAAGTTCTGCTGGAAGCGGCGCAAAAAAATGTCAAAGAAAGATGGAGGCTTTATCAGCAGCTGGCCTCCATTGATTACGGTGAGTCAGAGGAAAAATAAAAGTCAAGGAGAGATATAAATGGATCTGAAAACGGATTATCTGGGACTGGAACTGGAACATCCGCTGGTGGTTTCGGCCTGCCAGCCGTTGAGTAAGGATATTGATAGTTTGAAGGAGCTGGAGGAGGGTGGCGCCGCCGCCGTGGTGCTCTATTCGCTTTTCGAAGAGCAGGTTATTCATGAAAGCGTTGAGCTTGATCACTACCTGAGTTACGAAGAGGAAAGTTTTGCCGAGGCCCAGACTTTTTTCCCTGAAATGGAAGATTATCAGCTGGGCCCCGATGAATATCTGTCTCTGATTCAGAAGGGAAAAGCCGAACTTGATATACCGGTTATCGGCAGTTTGAATGGTGTCTCCAGCGGGGGCTGGGTTGATTTTTCAAGAAAAATCGAAGAGGCCGGGGCGGACGCCCTGGAACTGAATATTTTTTACATTCCTATCGAACCCGAAATGTCGGGCGCGGCGATGGAACAAAGATATATAAAAATTGTCAATAAAGTTCGCGAACAGGTCGATATCCCGCTGTCTGTAAAGGTAGGTCCTTATTTCAGTTCGATTGCCGCCATGGTTGAAAACATCGCCCGGGCTGGTGCCGACGGGGTAACACTGTTTAACAGGTTCTACCAGCCCGATTTTGATATTGAAAACCTTGAGGTTAAACATGACCTCAAGCTCAGCCGGTCCTACGATATGCGACTTCCGCTGCGCTGGACCGCTCTGCTGTATGATCGGGTCGATATTGATCTGGCGATTACCAGTGGCGTTCATACCTACCGGGACGTCATCAAAGGAATTATGGCCGGAGCCAAAGTTACGACGATGGCCTCCGAATTGCTTGAAAACGGGAGCGGGCGGATGAAAGAAATAACAAAGAAGATGAGCAGCTGGATGGAGGATAAGGGTTATAAGTCCCTGAAGCAGATGCAGGGATCAATGAGCCAGAAATCACTGGGAACCCCTACTGCTATTGAGCGGGCCAACTATACAAAAACGCTGCATTCCTGGAAATCCGATCCCATGGGCCAGGATCGGGGAAAATGAGATGTAAACTGTTTTTAATCAGGCAGCCCACGGAGTTTACAGACGTCAGAAACTGATTTTCAGTCGAAAATAGATTCGGGATTAAATACTTTACTCTGAAAACTCTTCTTGCGTTTTTTCGGCCAGGGCTTTGCCGAATTCGCGGCAGCGGTCGAGGTCTTCGGCGGTTGGCTGCCATTTGCATTTGATTCCGTCGAGAGCTTTCTCTATCCCCGAGTTTTCATGATGCTCCTCTATTAGATCTACTCCCTCGCCGCTCCAGCCATAGGAGCCGAAGCCGGCCCCCAGTTTGTTCTTGAATTTTAAACCCTTCAGATCGGCGAGCAGGGGGGCTATTGTCGGCAGCACGCCGTTGTTGATCGTTGAAGATCCGATAACTATAGTTTTTGCTTTAAAAACTTCCACAAGCAGATCGTTGCGGTCGGTGGTGGCGGCGGGAATTATTTTGTAATCAAGCCCGGCTTCTGCCATGCCCTCGCCGATGGCTTTTGCCATTTTAGCTGTTGCCTGCCACATTGAGTCGTAGAGGATAACTGCTTGTTCTTCCCCTTTTTGCCGGGCCCATTCGGCGTAATTTTCTACTATCTGAATTGGATTATCGCGCCAGATTACCCCGTGGCTGGGGGCTATCATCTCGATATCGAGATTCATTTCCTGCAGTTCTTCTATTTTTCTGGTTATCATCGGGCTGAACGGATTAAGTATATTAACAAAATATTTAAGCGCTTCCTCGTGAAGGACATCCTGATCCACTTTGTCATTAAAACGGTAACCGGTGGCATAATGCTGTCCGAAGGCGTCGTTGGGGAAGAGGATATTGGAGCCGTCCAGGTAGGTAAACATCGAATCGGGCCAGTGGAGCATCGGCGCTTCGATGAAGGTGAGCTGGCGTTTCCCGATATCCAGACTATCGCCGGTGGTTACAGTCTGAATATCCCAATCCTCGTGATAATGGCCGGGGATCGTTTCCGCGCCTCGCTCGGAGGCTATTATCTGGGCCTGTGGAGCTAACCCTGCGATTTTTTTCAGTGAACCGGCGTGGTCAACTTCGGCGTGGTTTACAACGATGTAGTCAAGTTCGGCCGGGTCTATCAGTTTTTTAAGTTTGTTCAGAAATTCATCCTCGAACGGTGTCCAGACTGTATCAATCAGGACATTTTTCTCGTCCTTGATCAGATAAGCGTTATAAGTGGAACCCCGGTGTGTGGACAACTCGTGGCCGTGAAATTCGCGCAACCCCCAGTCAACAACTCCAACCCAGAAAACATCCTTTTTAATTTCCATTTTTAATCAATCTCCCCGAAAAAATTAATTTTTTCAACAAAACTACTATAGTTAATAAAAGCGAAAGTATCAACTTTTACTTTTGATCATTACCAGGACCATTTTGAAACGTTCTCTTCCTTCTACGGCGTGGGGGATATCGGCGGGCATCAGCACCCACTGGCCCGGGTCTGCTTGAA